>NZ_PNCT01000049.1:0-35396 GCF_005887365.1 Pseudoalteromonas sp. S3785
ATCCCCTTGGGGACGCCACTTTCTATAAAGTATGGTATGAAGCAGTGTGACACCGCACTCTCTATGCAGGACGCTATCATAAAGTACTAATCTTTTTGGGACGCCACTTACTATTTTAGTAGTGTATAAATCTATTACTTCCTTAGCTCTATCCAGTGCATTAATTTCTATCGTTTATCCTCAAAACTTTAGTTTTACACTTTTAAACTTCTTAATATCTAAAAACCTATCTATTTAATTAATAATCACCTACGTATAATTGCTTTGGTTTCAAGACAGATCCGCAATAATAATTATTCATTTACAGTGATAAATCTTTTGCTAGCTGCGTTAAAAATACATACCTATAACTACATGTGTAGATAAAATGGGTAGCACAACTAAATTACTAATTACTCTAAACTATATTTATTCACTCTTTAAATAGCGTACGCAATAAAGCCAGTACAAAATATTCAGCATTTATAAAGCGCTGTGCTGCTAGCCTTTTAGTTTAATTTCTCATTACTTGGAGTTAATTATGGCAAGTGGTTGGGCGCGAGATGGCGCAATTCAAGATCAAATCGATGCAAGTGTTAATGACGCAGTGCAATATGCAAGGCAAAATTTAATCTCTGGCGCGAGTGCTGAATTCTGTGATGAGTGTGATTGTGAAATACCACAGGCACGCAGGTTAGCACTGCCAGGTGTTAGGCATTGTGTGGCATGTCAAAGTGAGCTTGAGGCTAAAGGTAAGGCCGTAGCAGGTGTAAACCGCCGCGCAAGTAAAGATAGTCAACTAAGGTAAAGGTGCAAATAGGCACCTTTTGATAAATTTTATTACCTAGATCGCGAGGTTTGTAACCGAGTGAGCTCGATAATCGCCCTGAATCGCCCCGAGTTCATCGGAGACCAGTTTATTTAAGTCAGGCCACTTTACCTGACTCGTTTAAATTATCAAAGTAGTCTGTTTCATGCTGAGCTGGTGAAATATATCCAATTGAAGATAATAAACGTTGATTATTAAACCAATTAACCCACTCTAACGTTGCATATTCAACAGCATCAACATTCTTCCACGGGCCATTTCTGCGTATAACCTCTGTTTTAAATAAGCCATTTATTGTTTCAGCCAATGCATTGTCATAAGAGTCACCTACACTCCCTACAGACGCTTGAATTCCTGCTTCAGCAAGTCGCTCAGTGTACCTTATAGACAAATATTGACTGCCTCTGTCGCTGTGGTGAATTAACCCCTCGGGGTTGCCACGATGCCAAATAGCCTGCTCTAATGCGTCAAGAATAAGCTCTGTATGCATTGTCGTTGATACACGCCAACCTACAATGTATCGTGAAAAAACATCTATCACTAAAGCGACGTAAACAAAGCCACTCCATGTGGCAACATAGGTGATATCAGCGACCCAAAGCTGATTTGGCTGCTCAGCAGTAAATTGACGATTAACTAAATCCAGTGGCTTATCTTGTTGCTCGTCAGGTATCGTTGTTTTATGTGCTTTACCGCGACGAACACCTTGAATTCCCATAATTCGCATCAATCGCTCGACTGTACAGCGGGCGACTCGATGGTCGTCAAGCTGTAGCTGCTTCCATACTTTTCTTGCACCATAAACTGACATATTATCCTCCCACACTTCGCGAATGAGTATCATCAATTCAGCATCACGCTTTTTGCGGTTAGACAGTCGCTCAGGCTCTCTTTGTATCTGTTTATGAGAATAATACGTTGATGGTGCAATCGGCAATTCCTTGCAAATTGACTCGACACCGTAATGCTCTCGACAAGCATCAATAAAATCCACGATTACTTCTGTTTGCGGTCGAGCTCCGCTTGGGCGAAAAAAGCGGCAGCTTGCCTCAGGATATCATTCGTTCGCTTGAGCTCTTTATTCTGCCGCTCTAAGGCGGCAAGTCGTTCTTCAGTTGATTGCGTGTTAGAAGATGGTTTAGACGGTTGAGCTTGAGATTTCTTTACCCATGCTCTAAGTGTTTCTGGAGTACATCCAAGTTTATCTGAAATCGATACTAGCGCAGCCCAAAGAGATGGGTATTCATGCTGTTGTGTGGTAACAAGCCTAATTGCACGTTCACGAAATTCTGATGTATAGCGATTTGATTTTTTCATAGTTCCAGTTTCTCAAGTTATTGAGTCTCTGGCAAACACGGGGCGATACACCCTGCGTTATTTTAATGACTTATATCCATGTAAGAATAAGCAAAAATAGAGCAAAGCTTCCGCATTTTGATCGCACCCCTTACCAACACCCATTAATGGGATTAGTTTCTCTTTTTTTGAATAAGCTCAATTGAATAACCATCAGGGTCTTTCACAAAAGCAATTTCTGTTGTACCGCCTTTGACTGGTCCGGGCTCTCGGCTGACGTTTCCACCTGCGGCCTTAATGTCATCACATGCTTTGTATATATCGTCAAATTCAATAGCTATATGGCCATAAGCATTACCCAAATCGTAGTTATTTTGATCCCAGTTATAAGTAAGCTCTAAAACAGTATTATTATCCTCTTCTCCATACCCTACAAAAGCCAATGTATAACGATACTCTTCATTATCAGAGCGGCGTAATTCTTTCATTCCAAAAATCTGTGTATAAAAAGAAAGTGACTTTTCTAAGTCGGCTACACGCAACATCGTGTGTAATAAACGCATTTAGGTTACCTCTGTGAGTTTAAAGTTAAATAGGTGGGGAAGCATAGCGCCAGATGGAGATAATTCATAGCTATATCAAGGCACCTGAGCTAGCTGTATACCTGACCTCTTATTTTATACCAATCCCGTAATAATACTTAATCATTTTTAGGGCCTAAAATTAATCAAGTTGGTATTAAACACCCTCGTTTAGAACAATTAAATGTCGCACTATGCCTAGCTACCAACACGTTTATCTATCCTCGAAATAGCTCACTTAATTAAGCGGATAAGCATTATCTCTTTTTTAATAATAATTTTGTTTCAATAAGTTATTTGAGTATTCATTGCGTTACATGTACTTGCAATAGGTCAGACTTTTGCCGCGTAAGTTTGCCTTGTTTTCACTGAGAGCCTTTAGCTTATGACATTAATTTAAATATCAATGCGATTTAATATGTAAATAAACCTTTGGACTTTAATTAAGGTAAATGTGGATACACGAGGCATTTGCACCCTTACATAGGCAGAAAATTAGAATACTAAATTCGTATTATTACCATCAATAGGTAAGTGCACTGTGTATGTATGGTTACGGTATTTATGTGTGTGGGCAAAGGTGTAGGAACTTATTGGTCAACCTATTTTTTATAAACCCCTAACCAATGAAGGTAAAAGTATGTTTAATTAATTTTATTTACGAATAGTTATTAACCCTATGATTACTGGTTTCTTTTTGTTTTACATGGATTGAATTGTAAATTACCTTGGTTTACAAAGTTAACTTATTGGTTGACAATAATGATGTATGGTAATACAGTTTTTGCATACCAATTGGTAAGCTGTTTGGTTTTAGCTTCTCCATGGTATTAAAAATAATAAAAGTAATGCTAAGCGTAGCCTAATAAATACGTAACCGGTCAGCAATTTATAGCGTGTAATTAACCTTTTATTACTCGCTAAAATAGGAACAACGAGGCTGGTTATTTATTCAAAAGAGCATGCTCAGGGTTACTTTACACATTGAACTAAACGACACAGCGTACCTATTTATGGGGTAAATCATTACTCGTACTCATAAAAGCACGCGCCATCATATTTAGGAGTTATTCATGTCTAAACCAGTAATCGGTTTTATCGGCCTTGGCTTAATGGGCGGCAATATGGCCGAAAACTTACAGAACAAAGGCTATGAGCTTATTGTTATGGATTTAAACAAAGATGCGGTTGCTGCATGCGTTAGCAGAGGCGCGAAAACAGCAAGCACTGCAAAAGAGCTTGCACAAGGTGCAGACATAATTATGTTTTGTTTAACAACATCTGCAGTTGTTGAAAAAATTGTGTACGCAGAAGATGGTATTTTAGCGGGTATTAAAGAAGGCGCGGTATTAATTGATTTTGGTACATCAATTCCTTCGTCGACTAAAAAAATTGGTGCTGATCTAGCTGCTAAAGGCGCAGGCATGATTGACGCTCCACTAGGGCGTACTCCAGCCCATGCTAAAGACGGCCTATTAAATATTATGGCAGCGGGCGATATTGAAACGTTTAATAAAGTTAAGCCTGTACTTGAAGATCAGGGCGAAAACGTATTTCACCTAGGTGAGCTTGGCGCAGGTCATACGACTAAATTAATCAATAACTTTATGGGTATGACCACGGTATGTGCTATGTCTCAAGCGTTTGCTGTAGCAGACAAAGCGGGTGTAGATCGCCAGCAACTATTTGACATTATGTCGACAGGGCCTTCTAGCTCTCCATTTATGCAATTTTGTAAAAACTACGCGGTAGACAATGTAAGCGACCTTGGTTTTTCAATTGCCAATGCAAACAAAGATTTAGGCTACTTCCTACAAATGGTTTCAGACCTTGGGACTGAATCAAAAATTGCCGAAGGGTCATCTGCTAATTTACAAGCGGCATTTGATGCAGGTATGGGCCAAGGCAACGTGCCAGAAATTTTTGATTACTTTAAAACTCTAGAAAAATAATACCAACAACATTGGGTGCTTTAACGTAGTTAAAGCACCAAAACACACACAACATCAATTGGCTAGATTTAATCTGCTTTGTGCAATGATTGCAGTATTACTATTGATAAGGCATTACTTCCGGTCACACTGAAAAAGAGTTATCTATGCGTTTAATTAATATAATAAAGCTTAGCCTAGTTCTTATTGGGTGCACATCCACACAATTGGCAGCCAAAGATTATTTTGTAGACACTGAACAAGCTTTTCAAGAAATCTCTGACAAACTCGTTGCCGGCGATAAAGTAACTCTCAAAGACGGTACGTGGTCTGATTTTGAAATTTTATTACAAGGCCAAGGCACCAAAAACGCCCCTATAAAGCTTACAGCACAAACTAAGGGTAAGGTTATTCTATCAGGGCAATCTAATTTAAGACTGGCGGGTTCATACTTAGAAGTGTCTGGGCTGGTATTTAAAAATGGTTATACGCCTAGCTCAGCCGTAATTGAGTTTCGTAAAAATAAAGATGAACTTGCTACCCACTCGCGTGTAACTGAGGTAGTTATCGATAACTACAATAACCCAGATAAGCGTGAATCTGACTATTGGGTGGCGCTATATGGTAAACACAATCGTTTTGATCACAGCCACTTAGTAGGTAAGCGTAACAAAGGTGTTACAGTTGCTGTTAGGCTTAATAGTGAGCAAAGCCAACAAAACCATCATCAAATTGATTATAACTTCTTTGGCTATCGCCCAACTTTTGGGTCAAATGGCGGTGAAACACTGCGCATTGGGACTAGCCACTATTCTTTAAGTGATTCATTCACCCTAGTTGAAAACAACTACTTTGAACGTACAAACGGCGAAGTAGAAATAATCTCTGTTAAATCAGGTAAAAACCACATTCGTAATAATGTGTTTTTTGAATCTCGCGGCACATTAACGCTGCGCCATGGTAATGGCAATGTTATTGAAGAAAATATCTTTTTAGGCAATGGCGTGGAGCACACTGGTGGCATTCGCATAATAAACAAAAATCAAACTGTAAAAAATAATTACTTAGAGGGCTTAACAGGCTATCGCTTTGGGAGTGGTTTTACGGTTATGAACGGTGTGCCTAACTCACCTATAAATCGTTACCACCAGGTAGAAAACGCGACAATTGAAAACAATACCTATGTAAATGTACGTCATATACAACTTGGTGCGGGTAGCGATAGCGAGCGCAGCGCAGCGCCAATTAATAGCGTAATGAAAAATAATCTTATTATTAATCAAAGCGGCGAGCAGCCTTTTACAACCTTTGATGATGTAAGCGGTATTAAATTTAGCAAAAATGTAGCCAACACCCAGGTATTAAAAGAGTTAAATTACGGTGTTAAGCAGCAAGATGTAACACTCACTAGAGCTAGTAATGGTTTACTTTATCCTAAATCAAACAAAATAAGTGCAGGTGCTAAACGCGGTTTAAAGGTGCTAAAAAAGGCCGACACCGGCGTTAGTTGGTACCCAAAAGCAGAACAGGTTGTGGCATTTGATACGGGCAAAACTCACCAGGTTAAAGCAACTGCAGATGCATTACTAAACGCAATTAATACTGCACAAACGGGGGATGTATTAGAGCTATCTGATGGTCAATACGATGTATCTAAACTCGTTAAAATAACTAAAGTGCTTACACTTAAAGCTAAACATGCTGGTAAAGCTAAGTTGACTTACCAACGTTCAACGTTATTCGAAATTCATGATGGCGGTAGTTTAAAGCTCGATGGTTTAGTTATCTCAGGTGAAAATGCCCCCGATGCCATTAATAATAGTGTGGTACGCACTAAAAAGTGGGGCATGATTGATAACTACCGCTTTGAAATACACAACTCACAACTAACTAATCTTGATATTAATCATTCATTTCACTTTTTTGTAACGGGCAAAGGTGCGATGGCAGATGAAATCACGTTAGTAAATAACACCTTTAAAAATGTAACTGGCGATATATTACGCCTCAATACCGAAATAGAAGATTTAGGTATTTATAACGCTGAGTATGTAACCCTTAAAAATAACACTTTTGATAAGGTGGCCGGTGCTGTTGTTAAGTTATACCGAGGGGGGAGCGATGAGAGCACCTTTGGTCCGCATTTATTAATGACTAATAACACCCTAACTAAAGTAGGTTTAGGTAAGCGAAACAAGGCGAATGCAAGTGTGTATGCACACGGTGTTCAAGTTACAAACATTACAAATAACAAATTTAGAAAATCTGCACAGGTTAAAATTGAGCACACGGTAGGTGAGCCAATAACAGCCATTACAGATAACACCTTTGATGCAACAAAAGCACCAAGCGTAAAAGAACTTCGTGTAGAGGGCCCTCACACGGCAACCATTAAAAATAATAACGTTTTAAATAAGGTGAACTAACAATGATTAATTTAACGCAAAGTAAGTCATTATTTAAAACGGTGGGCGTGGCTGTAAGTGCCTTAGTTTTATCGTTAAACGCCTACGCAGTGCATCCTAATTTGGTAATAACCAACGATGATGTACAGCAAATGCGTCAAGCAATTAGCAGTAATGAGCAGGGCAAATTTGCTAACGCATTTGAAGCGCTCAAAGCACAGGTAGACGAACAAATTAAAGGCCCTATTTCGGTACCTGTGCCTAAAGATGGTGGGGGAGGCTATACCCACGAGCAACATAAAAAAAATTATCAACTTATGTATAACGCGGGTGTTATTTATCAGCTAAGCCAAGATGAAAAATACGCACATTACGTACGTGATATGTTGCTTGCTTATGCCAAATTATACCCAACGCTTGATGTACATCCTAAGCGCAAAGTTAAGTCGCAAAACCCAGGTAAGCTATTTTGGCAAAGCCTTAACGAAGCTATGTGGCTTGTTTACACCATCCAAGCATATGATTTAGTTCACGACGCACTAAGCGATACGAATATCAAAACCATTGAAAATGACTTATTGCGCCCAGTCGCGTTATTTTTATCACAAGGCCAGCCATCAACCTTCAATAAAGTGCATAACCATGGCACCTGGGCTACAGCAGGTGTAGGCATGGCAGGGTATGTGTTAGATGAATCTGAGTGGGTCGAAAAATCTCTTTACGATTTAAATAAATCAGGTAAAGGGGGGTTTATTAAGCAGCTCGACATGCTGTTTTCACCACAAGGTTATTACAACGAAGGACCTTATTATCAACGCTTTGCATTACTTCCGTTCGTAACCTTTGCAAAAGCAATTGAAAACAATGAACCGCAACGGGATATTTTTGAATATCGTGACGGCATATTGCTCAAAGCAATTGATACCACTATTCAGCTAAGCTACAACGGTCTATTTTTTCCAATAAACGATGCCATAAAAAGTAAAGGTATTGATACGATTGAGTTAGTTCAAGGTGTAACGGCTGCGTATAGCCTGACTAACGATACGGGTTATCTAGATATTGCACAGTATCAAGATCAAGTGGTTCTAACAGGTGATGGTTTAAAAGTTGCTCAAGCGTTGGATAAAAATAAGCAGACGCCTTATGTGTTTAAATCAGTAGCGTTTGGCGATGGTAACGATGGCAAGCAAGGTGCATTGGTAGTAATGCGTACGCAAACTGGTGGCGACCAAGCACTTTTATTTAAACCTGCTGCACAAGGCTTAGGGCATGGCCATTTTGATAAATTAACTTGGCAATTTTACGACCATGGTAATGAAATTGTATCTGATTATGGCGCTGCACGTTTTTTAAATGTTGAAGCTAAATACGGCGGTCGTTACTTACCAGAGAACGAGACTTACGCAAAACACTCTGTGGCACACAATACGGTTGTGATTGATGAAACCTCGCATTTTAACGCTAATGTTAAAGTAGGTAATAACAATCACCCTAAGCTTAATTTCTTTGAGACAAACCAATACGGAACAGTCTCGAGTGGGCAAATAAGCACTGCTTATAAAGGCGTTGAGCTTGAACGCACCTTGGCATTAATTAATCTGCCTGAACTTGAAAGCACGCTTGCAATCGACATTTTTAATGTTAATGCAGATGCCTCCCATAAAATTGATTTACCGCTGCATTATAAAGGTCAATTAATTGATACCAGCTTTGAGTTACTTGCTAACACCAAAAGCTTAGCTGCGCTGGGTGATAAAAATGGTTACCAACACTTATGGCTTAAAGCAAAGGCACAGCCTGAAAAAGGTTTAGCAAAGGTAACATGGTTAAATGACAATGGCCGTTTTTATACTCAAACAAGCCTAGTGAAAGGGGATGAGTCTTTCTTATTTACGCAAATAGGCGCTAACGATCCGCATTTTAATCTTCGTAATGAAAATGGCTACATTCGCCGAGTAGAAGATAAAAAGCAGCATAAATTTATTTCTGTACTCGAGCCTCATGGTGAATACAACCCAAGTAAAGAATATACCTTAGAAGCGATTAGCCGTGTATCGTCACTTAAGTATGACGTACAAGCAGATTTGGACCTAGTTGAAGTTAAAGTAAAAAATAACACCTACTTGGTTGCTATTAATAAAGCTGAGAAAGCAGCTAAACACACATTCACATATCAAAATAAAGCATTCACCTTAAATGGCCGTCTTGGCGTTTATGCGATGAAAAATAATCAGGAGTAAACAGGATGCAAAAGCAAAGTCCACACTTTTCATTTGGTAACGAAACCGAGATTGAAGATTTAGGTAATGGTTTAAAACGCCAAATGCTTGGCTATAACGAAGAGCTAATGGCTGTAAAAATTTGGTTCTCCGAGGGGGCGATTGGTTATAACCATGCGCACAGACATTCGCAAGTAACGTATGTTGTTGAGGGTGAATTTCACTTTAATATTGATGGCGTCACTAAAATCTTAAAAGCAGGCGATAGCTGTTTTATTCCTCCTTTTGCTGATCACGGTGCAACATGCCCAACTGGCGGTATTTTGATTGATACCTTTAGCCCAGCTCGCGAAGACTTTCTTGAGGAATAACCTATGAAAATTAAAGGCTTACGCTGGTGGGTCATTGTGTTGATTGCACTGGCTACCATTATTAATTACATCGACCGTCAAGCGCTTAGCGTTTTATGGCCAGACATTGTGGAAGAGATGTTCCCTGATGAATCTGCTTTAGAGCGTAAACAAATTTACGCAAATATTTCTATTGTTTTCGTGTTTGCTTATGCATTTGGCCAAGCTATTTTTGGCAAAATTTTTGACTGGGTGGGGACACGTTTTGGTTTTGTACTTTCAATAGGTGTGTGGTCTTTAGCCACGATTGCCCATGCATTTGCACAAGGTGTGCTTAGTTTAAGTATTTTCCGCGCAATTCTAGGTGTAGCTGAAGCGGGTAACTGGCCAGGCGCTGCTAAAGGGAACGCAGAATGGTTTCCCACTAAAGAGCGTGCTTTAGCGCAAGGTATATTTAATTCTGGTGCAGCTATTGGTGGCATTATTGCTATTCCGCTTATTGCATATTTAACTGTGTATTTTAGCTGGCAAATGGTGTTTATTTTTGTTGGTGCGTTAGGCTTTTTATGGTTAGTACCGTGGATTATTTTAGTAAAAGCGCCACCAAGCTCTCACCCTTGGATAAGTGAAGAAGAGCGCGAATACATTCTTACCGGACAACGACGCGTTGATGATAACGGCGATGTAACAAACGATGACGAAGAAGAGTATAACCCCTCTACAGGTGAGTTACTTTCTCGTAAGCAAAGCTGGGGTGTAATTATAGCCTCTGCAGCTATTGATCCTATTTGGTGGTTGTTTGTATTTTGGATACCAATTTACCTAAACGAAGTGTACGGCATGGATGTTAAATCTATAGGTATTTATGGCTGGGTTCCGTATGTAGGCGCTATGTTTGGTGCTTGGTTTGGTGGCTTACTTGCCCAAAACCGCCTTAAAGCAGGTTGGAATACCGATAAAACACGTAAGCTGACCATCACATTAGGGTGTTTAATTATGTTGCCGGCGCTGCTTGCAATGGCAAACCCAGGCGAGCCGGTAATTGCGGTACTTATTATGGCTGTTATTTTATTTGGTTTTCAAACCGCTATTGGTAACGTGCAAACCTTACCAAGCGACTTACTTGGTAAAAAAGCGGTAGGAACGCTGTCGGGCTTTTCTGGTATGGCTGCTAAATTAGGTGCTGTAGGGCTTACGTCACTGGTTCCAATTTTAACCGCTGATGGTAATTATACACCGGCGTTTGTAATAGGGGCATCTTTAGCGATTATTGCAATGGCGGCTGTATGGATTTTAATTCCAAAAATTGAACCATTAAAAAAGCCTAACTAATTTGTTGGCAATGGCTGTTTTTTTACAGCCATTTACTACCTAAGATAAGTGATAATAATGAAAAATATTTACTTTATTGGCGAATGCATGATTGAGTTAAGAGCGACCGTTCCCTCTACATTGCACCAGTCATTTGCAGGTGATGTATATAATTCGGCAGTTTACTTAAAGCGTTGCTTTCCAAAGGTCACAACCTCAGTGATAACCGCTTTAGGGAAAGATAACTTAAGTAAAAAAATGCGTGAGCGTTTTGTAAGTGAACAATTAAATACAGATTATGTATTTGCTCACAACAGTAAAGTCCCTGGTATGTATTACATAGAAACGGACGAGCAAGGCGAACGCAGTTTTATTTATTGGCGCGATGATTCAGCAGCAAAAAAGGTGGTTGAATTTATTAGCCCTGAGCTAGTTAAACAGCTGTCATCGGGCGATATGTTTTTCTTTTCCGGGATTTCGTTAGCTGTAATAGAAGCACAAGCACGGCCGCAGTTTTGGGACATAGTTAAACAGCTTAAAACCGCAGGTGTGAAGATAGTATTTGATCCTAATTACCGCGCAAGACTATGGGATAACGTTGAGCAAACTAAAGCGCAGTATCATAGCGCGTTTAGCTTAGCCGATATTACCTTGCCAGGTGTTGAAGACTTAGAAACACTTTACGACGTCAAGAGCGTAGAGGCCGTTATTGATTATTTAGCACCGTATAACATCAATGAAATTGTAGTCAAAAACGGCCCTGACTCGGTTATTACAAAAGAGGCTGACACAGTACAAAGCCACAAAATTACACCGGTTAAAAACGTGATTGATACAACCTCCGCTGGTGATGCCTTTAATGGTGTGTATTTAGGCGCGCGTTTAGATGGGCTCCCTATTGATAAGGCTGTTGAACTTGCCGCGCAAGCCGCTGGCGCCGTTATTCAGCAACCCGGTGCCATTGCACCAAAAGATGTATTTCAACAAGCCATGGCTAAATCAGGCCTGTAACTGGCCAATGTACTCAATATATAACACTAAGTAGCACGATTATCTAAAATAAGGGAAACAACGCATGACTCGCTTTTCTGAACTAATGGCAGGGCAAACTCTGCTACCTATAATTCAAGCAGATACGCCAGAGCAAGGTGTTAACATCGCTAAAGCAATGGCAGAAGCAGGCCTAACATTGGTAGAGGTTGTTTTAAGAACAGATGCATCAATTGATGCGCTTAAGGCCATTAAAGAGCAAGTTCCTCAGTTAAAAGTGGGCGCAGGCACGGTTATTAACGAGACAATTTTAAAGCAAGCGCTAGAAGCAGGCTCAGATTTTATAGTCACACCTGCTGTATCGCCTACACTATTAAATGAACTGGTAAAGAGTAACGTACCTGTATTGCCTGGTGTATCAAATACAGGCGATATTTTAATGGCACTTGAGTATGGTTTTGAAGAGCAAAAACTTTTCCCTGCTTCTTTGGCTGGTGGCGCGCCGTTTGTGTCGGCCGTTTCATCTGTATTTCGTGCAGTGAGTTTTTGCCCTACCGGCGGTGTAAGTGAAAAAAATAAAATGGATTACTTGTCGTTAAATAATGTATTTGCAGTAGGTGGTACCTGGGTTGCGAAAAAAGAGTGGGTAGCACAGGGTAACTGGCAAGCGATCACAGACTCTTGTATCGAGGCTTTAAAATAGCAAGGAGCAAAAAATGAATTATTTAGCCCCAACGATTGCACCCGGTGTTGTTGTTGGCGATGAAGTAAGCGAAGTGTACAAACACGCACGAGCACATCAATATGCATTGCCAGCAGTAAATGTAGTGAGTACATCATCTATTAACGCGACTTTAGAAGCCGCAAGAGAAGTGAAGTCGCCGGTCATTATTCAGCTATCTAATGGGGGAGCACAGTTTTTTTGTGGTAAAGGTTTAGCTCTTGAGGGGCAACAGTCTGCTGTTGTAGGCGCAATAAGTGCTGCACAGTATGTGCATAATGTAGCTAAGCACTATGGTGTTGCTGTAATGTTACATACAGATCATGCTGCAAAAAAACTACTGCCCTGGATTGATGGTTTGCTAGATGAAGGTGAAAAATACTTTGCACAAACAGGCAAGCCCCTTTTCTCATCACACATGATCGATCTTTCAGAAGAGCCACTGGAAGAAAATATAGAGATTTGTGAGCGTTATTTAGCGCGTATGGCAAAAATAGGCATGACACTTGAAATAGAGCTCGGGTGTACCGGTGGAGAAGAAGATGGGGTTGATAACTCCCATCTCGACAGCTCGGCTTTGTACACTCAACCTGAAGATGTAGCTTATGCTTATGAGCGTCTGAGTAAAATAAGCCCTAATTTCATTATTGCAGCTTCGTTTGGTAATGTTCACGGTGTTTATAAACCGGGTAATGTAGTGTTAACCCCAAGCATATTGCGCGAGTCACAAGCCTATGTAGCTGAAAAATTTAATTTAGAGCATAACGCTATTAATTTTGTGTTTCACGGGGGGAGTGGTTCAGAACATTGCAAAATTGCAGAATCGCTAACCTACGGGGTGGTAAAAATGAATATTGATACCGACACACAATGGGCGAGTTGGAATGGGGTATTAAACTATTATCAAGAAAAGCAAGATTACTTACAGGGCCAAATAGGCAACCCTGATGGTGAAGATAAACCCAATAAAAAATACTATGACCCACGTGTGTGGTTACGCCAGTCGGAGCAGCATATGATGGCACGCCTGATTCAATGTTTTGACGACCTTAATTGTGTGAACAGGTATAGCGCATGAAAAGACTGAATAAAGTTTTAAAAGAAGATGGTGTTGAAACCGACCTAATCATGTTAATCCGTACTCTGTTAGCAACCACAAAAGAAATAGCGTTTAGAGTAAGCCAAGGTGAGCTTGCGGGTGTATTGGGCTCTACCCTTAACGAAAATATACAAGGTGAAGTTCAAAAAAAGCTAGATGTTATTGCTAATCAGCTTTTAAAAGACACTTTAATTGATGATGAATTGGTCAAAACAGTGGCATCTGAAGAAGAAGACAACGCAGTAGGTGCACACCCTGATGGTAAGTATATTGTGGCGTTTGATCCTCTCGACGGTTCATCAAATATTGATGTTAATGGACAAATAGGTACTATTTTTACTATTTACCCAGCAAAAGCAGATGTACCTTACGATAGTGATGAGCAATTTAATCAACCCGGTACTAATCAGGTTTGTGCGGGCTACGTGCTGTATGGGCCATCGTCGTTACTTGTGATGACAACAGGTGGACCAACCCGCTGTTATACGCATGATTTAACCCACGGCGGCTTTTTGCTTACTAAGCCAGAACTTAAGGTGTCGAGTAAAAGCCGTGAGTTCTCGGTTAATATGGCAAATTACAGATATTGGGATGAAGCAACACAAGTTTACTTTGATAAATTACTGTATACATCAGAAGAATTTGCTAAAAGCTCAATTCGCTATAATGCGGCTATGGTCGGTGATGTGCACCGCATATTATGCCGTGGTGGGGTATTTATGTATCCACAAGATACGCGTTCTGGTAATGAAAATGGTAAAATACGGTTACTTTACGAAGCCAACCCGTTGGCGATGTTAACTGAAAACGCAGGTGGTATAGCCACCTCTAAAGGCATGCGTATTTTAGATATTCACCCAGAGGATCTGCATCAGCGTGTGCCTGTTATTTTAGGCTCTAGTGAACCTGTGACTTATTTTAATTCTACGGTTTATTAAACCTGACTAAGGCCTCAGTACAAAAGGGCGGTTATTGTCCCCTAACGCCTTTTAAATAAAACGTATGCCACTGCTGACTAATAGTGAGTTAAACGCAGTGGCTACGTTATTTTATATACACATCAAAAATTCATATCTATAGGCTATTACAGCTAAAGCTTTACGCCTGTATTTTCCATCCCCCATTCTTTATGTGCTTATCGCGCTACGTAACAATTCAGAGTAATTCTTTCGGTAAAACCAATTGTTCATAAAGGTTGCTTGTTTATCTATTCGTGAAATTAATATTGGTAATAACGCTGCGTTATTAGGTATAGACGTAAGTTAACTTTCAGTTAATAGAATATGATGAATTTTGAACGAATATAGTGGTAAAAGTGTTTTTATTATGCTTATATTACCAGGTTGGTTAACAATGAAGCGTAAAAATAAAATAATTTGGTAATAACACACTGGGTATTTGGTAAATCACACATTACACCTGCTAAATACTAAACCACACAATTAAGGAGAATAGAGCCATGATGAAATTAAAACATTTTGCATTATGTGCTGTTGCAGCTGCCATTATAGGTTGTGACACGGATTCAAATAATAATAACAACACATTGGGCTCTATTGCTCTATCAGGCACAGCGTTAACGGGCGAAACATTGTCGACCAGCGTAAATGATGCCGATGGTATTTCTGGCGAAGTAAGCTACTACTGGTATGCCGATGGACAAGTTATTAGTGGTGCTAATGACGCAACGTTTACATTAACCGATGAGCAAATTGGTTTTGCGATTACTGCACAAGCGCTTTATACAGATGACAGCGGCGTTAATGAATCGCATTTAAGCGAGCCAACCGATGAAGTGACAGCTATTCCTTTTGCGGCCACAGTAGAAATTAACGGTGATGCAATTATTGGTAATGAGCTAAGTGCTAGTGTGGCGGATGAAAATGGCTTCGATCCAGCGCTTGTAACTTATACGTGGTTTGCAGATGATGAGGAAATTGCTGATGAAACCTTAGCAACCTTCACAATTACCGAAGCGCAATTAGGTAAAGTTATTACTGTAAATGCAGTGTTTGAAGATAGCAGAGGCTTTGCAGAGTCAGCTACATCAGCTGCGACAACGCCAGTAGAACGCGCGAATTCAGAAGGGTCGGTGGCTATTGTTGGTACGCCTACGATTGGTAATACACTAACGGCTGAAATTACCGATGAAGATGGCGCAAGCGGCACAATCACTTATCAATGGTTTGCAGATACGGTAGCTATTGAAGGTGCAACACAAAGTACTTATGTTGTTGATGAATCACTACTTGGACAAGTTATCACTGTGCAGGTTACTTACACAGACGATCATGGTTTTACCGAAGACAACCTATCAGAGGCAACCATTGCAGTTTCAGCTGAAGCTGTAGATGAAGCGGGTAGCATTTCCATTTCAGGCGCTACGCCTTATTTAGTGACTAGCGAATTAACCGCTGAAATTAGCGATAACAACGGTGTAGATGAGCAAAACGTTACCTACACCTGGCTTGCTGATGGCGTAGCAATAGCAGACACTAACAGCAAAACGTTTACGCCAACTAATCAAGCTGGTGCGATTATATCGGTGACGGCGAGTTACACCGATAACGATGGCTTTTCAAGCACAATTACCGGTACTGCCGATACTGTAGTGTACACGCAAGTAATAAGTGATGCAGGCGCGCTATTAGGGGCTATAAATGCAGGTCTTGCTGATGGCGACGTGATTGGTTTAAATACCGGCGTATATGCCGATCTTGATGCCATTATGCTAACTAGTGCAGCAACGCTTAGAGCCGTTGAAGGGCAAAGCCCGGTAATTAGTGGTGAACTTTGTATTCATGTAGCCAGCGGTGTTGATGGCGCAGGTATTGAAGGACTTACTTTTAAAAATATTGATACTAAATCGGGCGGCTTTTGTGAAACCGAAGAAGACGCCGTTATTTATTCTGAGGGTGACAACTTCACATTTACTCAAAATACTATAGATGGTGAAGCACAGACGTTAAATAACTCCACTTACCACTGGTTAATGCTTAAAGGCGATGGCGCAATGGTTGAGCGTAATACCTTTGCAAACCGCGATAAAGCAGAAAATGGTTCGGTGATTAAAATGTCATCGTCAAGTACTAACCACGTTATTCAATATAACCTTTTCACAGGCTCAAGCAGTAATCCAAATTTTGGTAACTCTAGCCTTCACTTAATTAACGCAGGCAGTACCACAGGGTCAGACGCAGCTGTAGGTGCAAACTTTACTATTCAATACAACCGTGTAGAAAACTTTGTTACAGGTCGTCGCTTAATGCGCGTACAAACCTCTGGCGCGACGATCAAAGGGAATACCATTTTAAATCCTAATGGCGGTATTTCGCTTGAAGATGGTGGATTTAATACGGTATCAGACAACGTTATTATTCGTACCACAGATATTGCAAGCTCAAGCGATCGACCAGCTGGTGTATTAATTACGCCTTTAGGCCACACAGTAAGCAATAACTACATTGCGGGTATTCGCTCAGGTAATAAAGAAGCAGGTGGTATTGTATTTACAGCGAATCCATTCTCACAAGCCGATGGCGGAGTGCCAAATGGAGGTAACCAAGCTGTGCTTGATGGCGCAGGCGACTTTACCCTTAATGTGACTAACAATACGGTACTTAACTCACAGCAACCATTTGTATTTAGTACAGAAATAGGTTCAAAAGCACCGGTAGGTGATTGTGATGAGCTTACCGCAGATAACGCACCTGTATTGTACGGTTTAACAAAAAATGCATTCGAAATTAACTTTAACGGTAATTTAAATGCCAATGGGGTGGGCGATCAAACTGATGAAGACACCATACAAAATAGCGCGCTTGTTTATGGTTTCTTTTACCCTAATACGCTGTCGAGCGATCATTCATTTGAGTACGACTGTGACCTAATTAATCATACTGAATCATTGTTCTCAAACAGCTTTGGCTTTAGTGACAGCTATGAGTCGGGCGATGCGAGTGATTTATGGGTTGATATTAGAAACGTAAATGGCAATGGTGAATACGACACTGATGGCGCTATTGACCAAGACCCAGAAGCAAATGGTAAAGAAGTCCCTGAATTTGTAACCGGTACAAGTACGCTGCTTGAGACTGACGCAAATGGTGCACAAGCCTTAGCAGGTGCAAGAAACTTATATTACATCCAAAGCACTGATGTAGGTGCAGGCTCTACATGGGTGGCACAAGATGAATAAATCAATACTGCATATTATTAACATTTATAAAAATAGCAAACTACGCACAACACACACAATGATAAAGGAGAACGCGGCATGTCGTTAAAAATGGATCGAAGGCATCAACATTCTACAAACAGCTCTGTTTGTAATCATTTTGCACTTTCACCTGCTGCTAAGCTAATTAGAGCAAGTTTACTTGCAGGTATGGCAGGTTCATTGTCATTTAATGCTTTTGCTCAGCAAGAAGCCCAAGAAAAAGTGACTGAAGTAGAGCAAGATGTAGAAATCATTAGCGTTACGGGTACTCGTAGAACCATACAAGATCAAATTGCAATAAAACGCGAGGCAACAACCGTTGTTGATGGTTTATCTGCCGAAGATATTGGTGATTTACCTGCGCTTTCAATTGGTGAAGCGCTTGAGTCTATCACCGGTGCTGCATCTCACCGTGAAAACGGCGGCGCTACCGAAATTACTATTCGTGGTTTAGGTCCATTTTTAAGTGCAACTCATATTAACGGCCGTGAAGCGACCAATGGTAGTGGTGACCGCTCTGTTAACTTTTCACAGTTCCCATCAGAGCTTGTAAAAAAAATCGCTATTTATAAAACACAAGATGCATCAATGATTGAAGGTGGTGTAGCAGGTGTAATAGCCCTTGAAACAGTAAGTCCACTTGATTACGGTAAGCAGCGAGTTCAGGGTGAGGTTAAATTAAACTACAATCCTGATGAAAGTAATGTAGAAAACTCATTGCAAAGTGATACAGGTTACCGTGGTACGTTTAGCTATGTTGATCAATTTGAGTTTGCCGATGGCCAAGCCGTGGGTGTGTCTTTTGGTGTACAGCGACAAGATATTAGCCAACCAGAGGCCGAATACAGAAGCTCAAGCCCATCAGGGTCTTCACTTTGGGCATGTTTAAATGATCCAACAAATACCAATGAAGGTTTTTACAGAGGTAGTGCAGGGGACTGTGAAGACCAAGTAAGTGGTAGCAATAACCAAGGTTACCAAACTGCAATAGACCCAGAAACTGGTAAAGCTGAAAGCGATGGTACTCCTTATGCATGGACAGGCAGTAGCCGCAGCTATCGCCAAAATGAAACATCTGATGAGCGCGACGCTATATTTTTTGCAATGCAATACCAGCCGTCATCTGAGTGGGATATTAACTTTGATGCACAGATTTCTGACAGAACGCAAAAAGAAGCACGTCACGATTTAATCTTTTTACAAAAACGCGCAACGCCTGGTTTAACAGGCCCAACACTGGTTACTAACGACGTTGGCGGAATTTTACATTGGGAAGGTGAAGAGCGTATTGAATCTGCGGGTGAGCAATTCTCACGTGAAGAAAACTACCAAGGCTACGGTATTAATATTGAGCACACATTTACTGATCGCCTTACTGTAAATCTTGATTTAGCGTATTCAAAAACTGAGCGTGAAGAGCTACAAATTTCTAACCGTGGTAGAACCGCAGACCGTAATTTATTTAGCTGGGATATGGGCGATGAAATTCCTCACTTTACCCTAACTGACTTTGACGTAACAGATATCTCTAATTTTACCGATAGCTTACGTACCCGTTTAGATCGTGAAAATGTACGCGAGAACGAAGTTAAATCGGCGCGTATAGATTTTAACTACGCACTAGAAGGTGATGTGTTTACCAGTATTGAAGGGGGCATAAGAGCGTCAGAGTTAAGCTTTATTCAGTTTGGTGGTAGCCAAGGTAATGGCTCTCGTAATGAATACACCATAGGTGATGACTCAGCATTAGAGATACTTCAAGGCTGTCAAATTGACTTCCCTGAATCTGGCTTTTTATCGAGCGTATCTGATGGCGATTTAATAACAAATATAGATAGTAGCGGTAATGTAATAAGCTCAGGGACAGGTTCCTCGTGGGCGACGTACGATAACGTGTGTTTCTCTCAAGCTGTAGCAGCTACAGACGCTGATTATACAGGTGAGTTTGGTTACCCTGATGTTGAGTATGAAAATGCCGGTACCATAGATGTTACTGAAAAAACCACATCAGTGTACTTAATGGCAAACTACGACACTGAAGTATTTGGTAAGTTTATTCGTGGTAACTTTGGTCTACGTATTGTAGATACTGATGTAACCTCTATTGGTTTTAGAACTAACTACACGGTAGATGTAGATGAAACAACTGGCGCAGTGACACTAGAAACCGGCGACACACTTGAAAGAACGAAAAGCGGTGGTGGCTATACAAAATACTTACCAAGCTTTAATTTAGTTGTTGATTACAGTGAAGATATTTTATTCAGAGCGGGTATTTATCGCGGTATGTCACGTGCCGATCCATCTGATTTAGGGTATGACCGCGACTTTGTAACAGACGATCAATCTGTTGCGTTATCGCTTTCTGACTTATTAACTGTAGATGGTTCTGGTAACCCTGATACTCAACCATTAATGTCATGGAACTACGACTTAGCCTTTGAATGGTACCCTAATGAAGATTCTATCTTAGCGCTAAGCCTTTACTACAAACAGTTCCAAGGTGGCTTTCAGCAACAAACAGTTATTGAAGATTACGTTGTAGGTGGCGAAACCGTATCACTGCCAGTAACTAATTCAGTAACAACTGATGACGATAGCGAAATTTTAGGTCTAGAAGCCTCGTTCTCATACCGCTGGGATAACGGTATTGGTGTGAAGTTTGGTTATAACTATGCGGACACCGACTTTGAGTTCCAAGATAGTTTGTACGGCGATACGTTCATTACCGATGTAGATGGTAACACTACGCAAATTACCGATGGTATTATTGAGCCAGGCTCGGTACCTGGGTTCTCTGAACATGTATTTAGTAGCCAGCTGTATTACCAAATTGGTGACTTTGATACGGCCATTATTTACAAATACCGTAGTGAATACTTCCAACCGTATACCAGTAATGGTACCCGCTTACGTTATGTTGATGCCGTAGGCGTTTGGGAAATGCGCGCATCGTATAAAATTAATAAACATTTCAGAATTAAAGCTGAGGCTATTAACTTGTTCAGTGCACCTAAATCACAAGATTTCTTTGTGGAAGATAACCTAGGTGAAGTAAACGACTACGGCCCACGTTTATTCTTAGGAATGAGCTTTAAACTGTAATAAATAAAAGAGCTCCCCAATTTAAAACCCAATTAGTGCACCCCACTGGTTGGGTTTTTTTATATAGAAGGCGAATATTACCCTTTGATTCTTATAATGTATTACATCGGGTTTAACTAAAGCGAGTTTAAACCTTTTGACTAAAGCCTTGTGTTACTAAATTAGCTTCGTTAAGACCGCACTTTCGCCCACTCTTTAAATTAGCCTAAAGTCTACTACCTTTATTCTGGTTGACCAATTAACTCCTTAAAGCCTACTAAATTTAAAAACAACCCACCATATATTAAAAAAATATATTGGCCCATTTGTATGAGTTTTAAACCGAGCTTGTATCAAATTTAAACTATTTTTATGTTTAAAAGCATATTAAATACAAGTGGTTATATTGTGGTCAGTGTTTTTTGTGATTTTGTCATGCCGAACTTCGCTTTATTGGTAATGAGTGTTTTTGCTTTTTTTACGCAAAATGGTTTACCAATAGGTTGACCTTTTGGTGTTTTGCTGTAAATATTAAGTTAACCATTTAGATAAATGGTAAGGCGTTTAATAAAAAATATATAGCGAGTTACACATAGCACTGACACACACAGGAAAAACTATGAATCACAAGTTATCAAAAATTACGCTAGCAGTTATATCTGCCACAGCATTAAACCTTTCTATGTCCACACACGCACAGGAAGCCAAGCCAATTGCAGAAGATGATGTAGAGATCATCGAAGTATCTGGCATTCGTCAATCACTTACTAATGCACTGGCGGAAAAACGCTCTGCAGATAGCCTAGTTGAAATTATTCAGTCAGAAGATATTGGTAAACTACCTGATCAAAACCTCGCTGAAGTATTAGAAAACGTAACGGGTATTCAAATTACACGCCAAGCGGGTGTAGGTACCGGTGTACAAATACGTGGTACCGATGCTAACCGTACCGAAATTAACGGTGTATCAACGGTGGGCTCAGGCTCTGGTCGAAGTGGTATTAGCTTTGAAGATGTATCAGCGTCAATTATTTCAAGTTTAGAGGTAATAAAGTCGCCTGAAGCGAAAACAATAGAGGGCTCTGTTGGTGGTACTATTAACCTTAAAACCATTCGCCCTTTACATTTAGGTGAGCAGCTGGCGACAATAAGAGTACAAGGTGAAAGTAGCAGTTTAAGCACAGATAGTGGCTTACAACCTCGTTTTTCAGGTACCTTTGCTGATAACTGGGAAGGTGATTACGGTAAATTTGGTGTGTTAGTGAGCGGCAGCTACGCAGAGCAAGATGTAACGGCGTTTCGCCCGCGTGCAGATAGAGATAACATTATAACTGCAGATAGCGGTGTAGCCAGTGCACAGTCTTTTGATTTTTTACCTATTCAATTTTTTGTACAAGATTACGATAACTACGAATACGAAACTAAAAACTTTGTAGGTACTATTGAATGGGCGCCAAACGATAACACAAAGTTTTACTTTGATGCGGTGGTTAACGATCAAGAACGTCGCCAAGAAAGCTCTCGTGTACAAGCATCGGGTGTAAGTGCACTGAACGATATTTCTGTGCCAGATGAATTTGAAACCGTAAACTTAGGCTCGTTGGGCGGAACTAACTTAGGTACAATTCAAGCGGCCTTACGTGGTGTTATTCCTGTTAATTTAGAAAATGATGATGACGATCCTAATCTTCGTTTTTCAAGCGATACTAACTCGCGTGTTACCGACAGTAATATTTTTAGACTTGGTGGCGAATGGCAAGGCGATAAGTGGTTTGTAAGTGCTGAAATTGCATCATCGTCTTCAGATACAACTACGCCTAGCTTTAATACTACGCTTAACTTTATTAACCCTAATGTGCCGTTAGATGCAGGTGGTGGTAATGATAATAGCGTGCCATTTGAGTACGACTTATCGGGTGGTGCTTTAGCGTTTGGCATTGCAGAAGGTGCAGAGTACGCGCCTACGGTTGAACAACTACTAGACCCTGCGAATGTAGTGCTACGCGATGTAAATATTGGTCAAGATACCGTTGAAAACTCTGAAGATGCGTTCCGTATTGATTCAACCTATTACACTGATTCAATCGTAACCTCTATTGATTTTGGTTACCGTTACAGTAAATCGCAAAGCAAACAAAACGAAATTACATCAAGCGTTGGCCTAAGAACAATGGCAGATAGCCCAACCGGTGATTTATTTGCTGATTTATTAGTCGCAGGTCCTGATAACTTTAACGAAGCTGATGGTCGCTCGTTATACATTGCTGACTTTTTATTAATTGATCCAGAGCTTGTTGCATCAGACCCTGATGCGGTACTTGCAACATTACAAGCAGCGATGACTGCGCATGGTTCAAGCAAAACATTAAATGCACCAACATCTAGCTCATCTGGTTTTTTTGATATAGAAGAAATCACCCATGCGCTATATGCACAAGCTAACTTTGAGTACGAAATGGTACGCGGTAATATCGGCGTGCGTTATATTCAAACAGATGTTGAGTCTACGGGTAACTCGGTTACTCAAGATGGCAGTGGCAATGAGCTTGTGACCCGAATTACTAATAAATCTGACTATGACTTTATTTTACCACGCTTAAACCTTGTAGCTGATGTATCAGAAGATGTACTCGTGCGCTTTGGTGTGGGTAAAGATATACGTCGCCCTGATTATAACGACTTATCTACCTCTATTACTTACAGCACAAGCCCAAATGACGAAGTTGAATTTGGTAACCCTGCGCTTAAACCTGAAGAAGTGCTTTCTTATGACTTATCTGCTGAATGGTATTTTGATGAAGCGAGTGTTGTAAGTGTGGGTATATTCCATAAAACCCGTAAAGATTTACATGTAAATCAGTTAACGTCGCCAGTTGAAGACCCAGTAACAGGGTACCGCGATTTAACAGATCCATGTGAAGGCGGCGGTATATTTAACCCCATTGCAGATATAAACGTATTTGGCCCAGAGAATGGCCGTGGTGTATGTGTTGGTACAGAAACAAAAGTAAATGATAGCGGTGAAACAACCCAAAAAGGGATTGAGTTTGCGTTTCAATATGACTTATCGGGCTTTGAAGAAGACCTTGGGTGGGCTTCTGGTTTTGGTGTGCTAGCTAATTACACAATTCAAGAGTTCTCAGGTGGTGAAACCGAAAATACCGCAACATCAAGAGCGGGTAGTGTATTTGCTGCAACTACAGGTACACCCGGTATTGAAGTGAGTGAAATTCAAGGTTTACTAAATCTTTCTGAAAATGCGTACAACATTACCCTTTACTACGAAAAATTTGGCCTGTCAGCTCGTATGCGTTATACGTGGCGTGAAGGGTATCGTTCAAATGACTTCGGTAGTACGTCTAGCTTCCCATGGGGTTTCCCTGTGGTACAAGAAGACCGTGGCCAGCTTAACGCAAGTATTAGTTACGATGTGAACGAGCAACTTAATATTGGTTTAGAAGCAGTAAATATTACTGAATCTGAAATTAGCCAATCATGTGTAAACGAAAGCGCACTATTGTGTTTCCAAGGTTTAACTGACCGTCGTATTACACTGGGTGCAAGTTACCGTTTTTAAAAAGTATGTTGAGAGTGTGTAGCCTTTGAACGGGCACTCAAAAGCAAGCCATTTGGCTTGCTTTTTTTTACCTAAAATTAGCCGCAGTTAGGTGGTTAATAAAGGGCCGTAGTTCTTAGTGTTGGGGGTAAAAATGCACCTGTTTGCAAAAAATAAAGTGTGTGTTGTATTACTTGTTGGTTGTAGCGCATTCCAGTGTGGCTCACATCAAGGGTAATAAAATCACGCATTTTATTCAGTTTGGTTGATTCTACAGACACCAAGCCATCGTTTTCACCCTTAAAATAATGCTCTGTTAGGGGAGAGCGTTTAGTGCCAGCTATCACGCCTAAACTAATATTTAGCTCATCTATCGTGTTGCCTAGGCTATTATCACCTGTAACAAGAGCTTGGCTTATACCGCCGGCGATATGCATTAACCATGAACCATTTAAATGATTAGCTAATTCACTGCCTTTGTTAGGTGTACCAATTAGCACAACGTTTCCTAGCTTGTTGCTATTTAATAGCGCGCTGTTATTTTGCAAGTAGGCCCTAATAACTAAGCCACCTAGAGAGTGCCCGACAAAATGCACTTTATTCGCGTTAGAAATACAGGCATTTATTTGTTTATTAGTTTGTAAAAGCACGGCTTTAACGCTTTGCCTTAAAGAGGCGTAATCTAAACTACATACTTTATAACGAGCATGTTTAAGCTGCTGGGCAAAGTAACGCATTGCCCATCGCTTCTACCTAAGCCATGGGCAAGTACTACCAGCTCATCATCAGGTTTATACTGTACAGGGGGATTATTGATACTTTTACAGCCGGTTAGAGAAAGTAAAAGTATTAGGCCGATTACAAATGGTTTTTTCATTACTTTTACACCCTATACACGTTCGCTATTAGCAATTATATTGACCATTTAAAAGCGACTTGCTGCTCAGTAACTGCCCATAGTTTGCTTAGCACAGGCTGCTCTAAAGCAAATGATTCAAGGGTGCATTCACCGACAGGGCCGTTCCAATTCCACCTGCCTGATGGCCCATAATAAGCGCGCTGTTTTAGGTAATGCTCGGTGGCACACATAACCTCAGGGTATGCACCTTGCTCTGCCGATTGCGCTAAGCCCATTTTGACTATTAATGACCAGGTAAATCGGGTTGCAAAGTTAACATTATCGCCAATAAGAGAGGTATTAGCGGCACCTGGATGACACACAAACACTTTCACATTTTTATTGGCGGCGGCTATTTTATTTTGCAGCTCATAAGCAAACATCATTTGTGCAAGTTTACTGTGGCAGTAGGTTTTGTTTGGGTGGTAGTTTTTATTCCAATTCATGTCATCAAATTGAATCGTTTTAAGCCCCATTTTGTAACCTTCACTGGCAACCACAACAATACGTCCGTTTGATTGCTCTATTTTGTTAAAAAGTAAACCACACAGTAAAAAGTGTCCATAGTGGTTAACCCCTAACTGACTTTCAAATCCGTCTTTAGTAAATTGCTGAGTCGCGACCTGCGCAATCGCACCGTTACAAATAAGTGCATCTATGTGTGGCACAGTTTGTAATACCTCGTTGGCTGCATGGCGCACTGAGGCAAGCTCTGCTAAGTCCATTTTTATAAAACTCACATCAGTACTATCCCCAAATTCCTGTTTTAACTTAGCAATAGCTTCATCTGATTTTAAAGGGTTACGATTGAGCATAACTACTTTTGCGCCTTTAGCGAGTAATAGTCGGGTTGCTTCAAAACCTGCGCCTGTATTTGCTCCCGTTATTAAATAGCATTTACCGACTAAAGAACTGAGTTGGTCGGGAGTCCAGCCTGAAGGGCCAAATGGGTTAGTTGCGCTCATTAGTTAAATTCCTATCAATAGTTAAGTATAAATATGCAGTACAGGGCTATGCGCATTGTTCTACATTGCTTGTTAGGTAATATAACTCTCGCTACTAGGTGTAACTAGGCGATATACTCTTTAAAATATGCCTATTTGTATCATTGCATTGAGAATGCGTATTTGCGGTGCTAGATTAGAATTATTCTATATTTAAAGGGTATGGGTGTATGAGCAAACACCAGATTAAACAACTTATACAAAACAAGCTGTCTTTTAACGAAGTAAACAGCGATGAAAATTATACCCAAGGGCTAATAGAAACTGGTATTAAAGGTGTTCAGCTGTTTAAAGTAACGCACGCTATGCGCTGTGCACCTGCGGTTTACGAGCCGTGTATTGTTGCCATAGTCAGTGGCGCTAAAGAAGCCATACTCGATGGTAAGCATTTTATTTACGATGAACATAATTATATGTGCTGCCCTATGTCTATGCCGGTAGAAGCGGGTACACCCACGGCGTCACCTGAGAACCCCTTGCTAGGCGTTATTGTATCGCTAGATACAAAAGTGATGACCGAATTATCTATTACCATGGCTGCAGAAGGTGTAAAAAAACACGCATCAGCCCCCAAAACACAAGGGCTTACACTCGCAGCGTGGGATGACTCCTTCAGCGATTCATTATTACGATTGCTGCAACTTGTAGGCGACCCTGTAGATATTGCAGTTTTAGGTGAAGGGCGACTGCGAGAATTATATTACGCCATATTAAACGGACAGGCAGGGAGTAGTGTGCACCAAGCCTTTGGCGTCGGAAACGACATCGCACGCTCAATTGATTATTTGGCATCTCGATTAGATGAGACCATAACCATAGACGATATGGCAGCAAAAATTGGCCTAAGTAGGGCCGTTTTGCATCGAAAATTTAAAGATGCGACCAGTATGTCGCCGATTCAATTTGTTAAATCTATGCGCTTAAATACCGCCGCGATGAAAATTGCAACGGGTATGAACGTAAGCTCCGCGGCCATGTCGGTAGGCTATGTGAGCTCATCACAATTTAGTAGAGAGTTTAAGCGTATGTATGGGCAATCGCCAAAGCAGTGGAGCCAAGCAAAAGAGTTACCTGGGGAGCTTGTTGATCAAGCGATTAATCAAGCAACCAGCCTGAGGAATTAATCATGGATAATATAGTTATTTTTAAGGTTGTTGGTGCGCTGCTAATTATTTTTGGCATAGTGTTAGCTGCCAACCCTGAGCTAATAAGCAATAAACCCGTCCCTAGCGACACTTTTAAGGCCGTAGAGCGCAGAATTTGGTGGGGGTATTTATTGGTTTTGGTTTATTACTGCAATTTCATTATCAGCTAGTACCTTGGCAAGCTACCATAGCCGCAACACTATCATCGTTACTTGTAGGGCTTTTAATCGCAAGGCTTATTGGCATTATATTAGATGGTTCGGTAGCAAAACAGTGGCTAAATGTTGGTATTGAAATAGTGATACTGGCGCCTCTAATTTGGTGGTATTTAAAAGTACGCACTTAGTATCAGAGTTAAACCGCTATAAATCTTAGTATCGTCTTAGAGTGAAACGCTTAATACCTTAAAGGCGTGATAAGCAAACAAAGGCGTTTATCCATGAGCTTTACTGTGAGTTAGCGCCATTTCTTCAGACCAAGGTACATAGAGTGCGGGAGTTAAGTTTTTATTATCGGCCAAAATTACTTTCGCGATTGGCTGTGCGAAATATTGAGTTGGCTCAAATGAGCAAATATCTTTTAGGTTAACTGAAATATAACAATTTGCTTTTTTTATTAATAAAGCTGATTCAGCCATACGTGCATGAACTGTTATTTGTAAGTTCATGTAAGGAACCATCGATACTATGTGTTCACCTAAGTGAAATCTTTCTCGCTCTATCTCATCGCCTATTGCTATATTAAAAAATTCTTTTAACTAGGAGTGCCCTTTTAATAGCAGGCAGAAAAAAGAGCTAACTCCTCGCTTTGCTCTTTTACTTAGCTTACTACTCCCTCCAATAATTATTTTTTTACATAGTTGTGATTATTTCAGCGATACTGCGAATAACTAGATAAGACGATTATGTGAGTATTACAGTGCAGCTAAAGTCTTTATATTTAAGTATGTACAGGCTGTGTTGCATTAGCCAAAGCGCCGCACTTTATTACTTTTAAAAACAGATGCATTAGAAATTAAACACAATGAAAATGTGATGAGCCAACTACGTGATGAGATTAATTTTAATTATGGATTTATGCGTAAATGAACACTAATAAAAAAGCACGCTTTGTTCAAACAATGGAGCAGCATAAAGGCATTATCTATAAAATTGTGAATTCATACTGTCAAAATCAAGATGATAGGCAAGACCTAGCGCAAGAAATACTCACCACCATGTGGCTGGCTTATGAGAACTACAATAAAGACTATAAGTTTTCTACATGGATGTACCGAATCGCGCTGAATGTGGCAATTTCCTATTACCGCAAAGACAGTAAACGAGAAGATAAAGCCAATGAAAGTGAGCAGTGCATTGTGCACATAGCCGACCTATCAGCGCACGATGATAAAAGCGAAGAGGTTAAGCAGCTTTATGAATTTATAGCAAAGCTCGATAAGTTAAATAAAGCCATAGTATTGCTGTATTTAGAAGGCGAATCCCATCAAAGCATAGCGACGAGTTTAGGCATAAGTAAAACCAATGTGGCTACGCGAATAGGCAGAATTAAAGAAACATTAAAAAATCAATTTGAAAAACAGGGGGCTTAAAATGAATTTAGATAATTTAAAAAACACATGGCAGCAGCAAAATAGTCTTAACGAATCGGCTATTACAATAAGCCAATCACTGCTGAGCGAAACAAAACTGAATAAACAAATAAAAGAGCTTAATACTATGAAATGGGCACGTATTATTGAAAGCGCAGCTTTCTTCTTTATCATTTTGTTATTGGGCCAGTATATTGCAAAAAACGTTAGTGTTTCAGCGCCTGTAATATCTGCATTAATACTGGGTGTGTTTGCCATTGTTGGCCTTGCGGGTAATATTGGCCAAATAGTGCATATTGCTAACGTTGATTATGCAAAGCCAATTAGCCAAGTTCAAAAAGACATTTATTGCCTTTGCTCACATAAATTACAACTAACTAAATTGTTATTTATGTCTGCCCCTTTTTATATGGCTTATGTGTTTATTGGGTTTGATGTGTTATTTGAAATTGACTTGTTTGCACACCTAGAGCAACACATGGTTTGGTTTTATAGCGTGTCATCGCTTCTACTTTTAATAGCCACTGGCTGCGTATTAGCTAAACTAAACTACACAAATATCGCAACTCCTTGGGTTAAATGCACCATTGCATTTATTGTCGGTGAGCGTTTAGTGAATATAGCGCAATTTATAAATAGTATAGAATCAACAGACAGCTAAATAATTAGCTGTCTTACTTTCAAAAACCAAAATATCGTTATTCGAAGTTAGTCTGTTTTGTCTTTAAACTCACACACGTCTTCAATAATACCAATCGTGTTAAGTTATTCGTCACTTATAGCGACAGATAAATAGGCGGTTACAAGGCATAAACTTTTACATGTAGTTGTTCTACTTGAGAAGTTTATAACGCCGTAAGCGCTTTATTTAGCTCGCTAGAATGACTAAATATTTAAGTCGATTGGTATACACAGCTGCCGCATTTAGGCTTACGGGCAACGCAAGTATAGCGCCCGTGTAGTATTAGGCAGTGATGTACGTTTACTTTAAATTCTTTAGGGGCAACCTTTTCAAGTTTTTGCTCAACAGCAACTACATTTTTACCCATCGCAAATTTGGTGCGGTTAGAAACACGAAAAAAATGCGTGTCTACGGCAATGGTCGGCCAGCCTAAAGATAAGGAAAATAGATTTTATTTTAAACTATGGCCTCGCAGCATACCCATATTGACGGTCATTTTTGTGCGATAAACGTACTTACAGTTGCTTATTATGACCATAATTGTCACTTACATAATCACTTTTAAAATCGGATTTAATCGCTAACGACTTACGAAAAGTGCTTTTCGCCATTTCAAAGTCTCCTTTTGATAAGTAAGCAAATGCTAAGCTATCGTATACTTGCGGCGCATCAGGGAAAAGGGATATCAAATACTTAAACATATCAAACGCTGCTGTCCATGATTCTGACTTAAGCAACTCCATGCCTAATTCATTGATTGTTCGACCAATAAACTGCTTATAACCGTTCTCGCGGTATGTCTTCTTAAAGTGTTTAACAAACCCTTTTGGGCCATTTGATTGGTAATACTCGAAAGCAAAGTTTTTTTCCAATGGCTTTATCGGTTCATATTTACCATTTTGAATAAAAGACAAAATTCGGCCAGAAATACGCTCTGCAATTAGGTGATCGGTATTGGCCAAGACGACAATTTCATAACCATTTTCTAAATCAACCTCAACAGCAGCACTAACTCCCAACCCTCCACCATATGCGGCCCAGTGGGAGCCATCCATTGCAAATAACTTACGATTTGTATGGTCAGAGTTCTTTAGTAGTTTATCGGTATAAAAGAGCGCACGATAAAACTGTTGAACATCTATAACTGTAGACTCAATACCGCCATCCGGGCTGGGATGTTCTGTAACACCAACTCGTTTCAACGTATTATTGTACTTATAGGTATATCGTATCGACTGGTGCTCATGATAGTTCATAGGCTTGAAGGTTGTTGATGATATACCAACTGGATTGAAAATATTGTTTGCAAGTAACTTTTCGAATGATTGACCTGTTACTTTTTCAAGAATGACACCCAACACTACATAACCGTAGTTTGAATATTTATAATCGCTATCAGGTTCGAATAAGAGAGGGGTGTCTATTAACAGTTCTAGTTTTTTGTCTAGAGTATCAAACGCGAGTTGATTCTCACGATATTCAGCTACAAAGATATCAGCAAATCCAGCTCTATGATTTAGTAAATGTTCAATTGTAATTTTCTCAGCATGAAGCTGTTTAAAGCCTAACTCAAACGTAATGAGTTTGTCACTTAACTTTAGCTTTCCAGCTTCTACTTGTTTCAAAATTAGGACTTTGGTGAAGTCTTTCATTATTGAACCAAGATTAAAGCGGCTCTGAGTGCTGTTCTTTAATTCTTTTTCAATATCCTGAAAACCATAAGAAGATGAAAATACCTCTTTACCATCTTTCGTTATCAGCACATTTCCTGAAAACCATCCCATTTCTTGGTATTGAATTGCAATGTTATCTGCAACTTCAGACACTTTCATATTCTTATTTTGTGTATTTTCCTCGACTGCATAAGTCATTGAAAATATTGCAAAGTATATAAGAAGGATGACAGTGAAATTTCGAATCATTAGCGTGACACTATTCTGTTAAATTAATTTAGTAGTGAGTTAATTGCATAGGATTCAGTTGCAACATTTCTCACTTTTTTAATTAAACTATTAATAACAAACTTCATAACCTATTGCTAGTTAATCAGTTTTGTCTTTAAACTATTAATAACAAACTTCATAACCTATTGCTAGTTAATCAGTTTTGTCTTTAAACTCACACAAGTCTTCAATAATACAGCTGCCGCATTTAGGCTTACGGGCAACGCAAGTATAGCGCCCGTGTAGTATTAACCAGTGGTGTACGTCTACTTTAAATTCTTTAGGGACAACCTTTTCAAGTTTTTGCTCAACAGCGACTACATCTTTACCCATCGCAAATTTGGTGCGGTTTGAAACACGAAAAATATGCGTGTCTACGGCAATGGTAGGCCAGCCGAAAGCTGTGTTGAGTACGACATTTGCGGTTTTTCGGCCAACACCGGGTAGGGCTTCGAGGGCTTCGCGGTTCTCGGGCACAATGCCGTTATGTTGATCAACTAGTATTTGGCACATTTTGTACACGTTTGCGGCTTTTGAATTAAATAAGCCAATGGTTTTTATATAATCGCGAAGTGCATCGTGGCCAATGTCTAAAATGGCTTGTGGCGTATTAGCAACCGAAAATAATTTACGGGTGGCTTTATTTACCCCTACATCGGTGGCTTGTGCGGAGAGCGTAACAGCCACTAGTAGCTCAAATGGGCTCGAGTATTCAAGCTCGGTTTCTGGGTGTGGGTTTTGCTCGCGCAAGCGCGAGAGTATTTGGTGACGTTTTTCTTTATTCATGCAACTTAAAACGCATTAGCTAATAGCGCTAACGCGTTTTCCCCTTAAGTTAAGCTAGTAACACGTGCGCGTGGGCCTTTTTCGGCAGCAGGCGGCGTTACCTGTTTTGATTTTATTTGTGCGTCAATAACATTTTTTGCTGCTATTAGCAGCCCAAGCCCTAAAAAGGCACCTGGGGGCAAAATAGCGAGTAAAAACTGGCTATCGAAACTAAATATTTCCAAGCGTAGGCTTTGTGCCCATGGCCCTAGGAGCAAATCGGCGCCATCAAATAATGTACCTTGGCCTATCAGTTCACGCATTGCACCTAGCACTAACAGCACGGCCATAAAGCCTAAGCCCATCATTAGGCCGTCGAACGCAGACAGGTGAACAGGGTTTTTAGAAGCATACGCCTCTGCACGGCCAATAATGGCGCAGTTAGTCACGATAAGCGGAATAAATATGCCTAGTGATTGATACAAGCCAAAGGTGTACGCATTCATAAGTAGCTGAACTATGGTCACAAAGCCTGCAATAATCATTACAAATACCGGAATACGAATGTCTTTAGGCACCCAATTACGTACAATAGAAACGGTAACATTAGAGCCGATTAAGACTAATAAAGTAGCTAACCCTAGGCCAAGTGCGTTGGTTACCGTTGATGTAACAGCTAAAAGCGGGCATAAACCGAGCAGCTGCACGAGCGCTGGGTTATTAGCCCATACGCCTTCTTTGTATAAGGTTTTTAACTCATTCATGGTGTTACCTCTTGGCACGCATTAGGCTGTTTAAAAATGGCGTCAAAGTTAGCTTTTGCAAATAATACGGCATTTTTTACCGAGCCAACCACGGCGCGAGGCGTAATTGTTGCGCCGGTGAATTGGTCAAACTGGCCGCCATCTTTTTTTACCGCCCAACGGGCATCGTCTTCATTTTGAACCGTTAAATCGTTAAATGTAGTGATCCACAGCGACTTTTTAACCTCTACTTTATCACCTAGGCCGGGCGTTTCTTCGTGCTTAGTGGTACGTACGCCGGCAATGGTGCCATCAGCAAGTACGGCGGTTAATAAGTTAATATCGCCGCTGTAACCACTAGGTGTTACGTGTCTTATTACAAGTGCAACAGGTTGCTGATTTTTATAAGCGCGGTAAATAACTTGCTCGGGGTAAGGGCCAAGTTGTTCGTCGCTCATAATTACGCAATTTGTATTGAGCTGATTGTCGTAGCTGCGTGGGTTTAATACCTCTTGTAATTGTGAGGTTAATTGCAGGCGTTCTTGCTCGGCAATTTTATCGGCGGTAAAGGCATCAATTGAGGCAACTAAGCCTGTTGTTATCAGTGCAAAGGCCGTTAATATCGCGCCATTTTTAGCCATTGATGAAATAATCATTTTACTGCTCCGTGGCCATAAGTGCGTGGTTGGGTGTAGTAATCAATCAGCGGTACAGCAATATTAATTAATAATACGCTAAAGGCTACCGCATCAGGGAAACCACCAAAGGTGCGAATCAAATACACCAACAGGCCAATTAACGCGCCATAAATTAGGCGCCCTTTATTGGTGGTTGCAGCTGAAACAGGATCAGTGGCGATAAAAAATGCGCCCATCATGGTCGCGCCACTTAATAAGTGAAAGACCATACCTGGCTCGGTACCTGGCGCAGCAATATAGCCAATGGCACTGCACAGCGCTAGTGAGCCTATAAAGCTGACTGGAATATGCCAGTTTATAATTTTAGCTTTTAAAAGGTATAAACCACCGGCTAAAAAGCCTAGGTTAACCCATAGCCAACCAAGCCCAGCCCATTGAGAAAAAATTGGTTTTTGCATGCTTTCGCTAACCGTTAGACCATGTGCTACATCAGTTTTAACTGTATCAAGCGGGGTGGCCATGGTGAGGCCATCAACGCCGGCACGGACTTGATCAACACTAAAACCCAGCGCCGTAAAGTCGGTAAATATAAGACGTAATTGGTCAATAAAACCAATTTGGGCGTTAAGTAAATCGGTAACGGGTAACCACGCGGTCATTTGTACCGGGAACGAGATTAAAAGAAGAACGTATGCGGCCATTGCTGGGTTGAATAAGTTAAACCCAAGCCCACCATAAAGTTGCTTTACAATTACAATGGCAAATAAACAGCCAATAATAATGACCCACCAAGGCGCCAGCGGCGGAATACTCAGTGCTAACAGCACACCAGTAAGCCATGCACTACCATCACTCAATGCAGGCCAAATAGGGCGTTTGCGCATTAACATAATGGCTGCTTCAAATACGCTTACAGCAACAAGTGCCAGTACTAACTGAATAAGTACGCCAGTCCCAAAAAATACCACTTGTGCTATTAGTCCAGGAATACACGCAGCAATGACGGTTAGCATTAAGCGCGTTAACGACTTATGGCTATGGTTGTGCGGCGAACTGGCCATGGTTAATTTCATGACTGATCATTTCCTTCTTTTTGTAACTTTTTAGCTTTGGCGCGTGCTATTGCGGCGGCCACGGCGGCTTTTTTCTTCTCTGCTGCGGTTTGCTCAGAGGACGTTTCCTCAGAGTCTGAACCGCTGCTGGTTTGTGGCTCATTGATTTGTTCAGGTGCGCTGTGTTCACTTGGTGCTGATTGCTCAGCTTCTTTAGCGGCTTTTTTGTCATCAGCTGGAGGGCTTACTTGTGAGTTTTCAGGCTCAGCATCACTTGTTTGCACAGCTGTACTGGGTTCATCTAATTGCTGGGTTTGCGCAGCCGCTTTAGCGGCTTTTTTCGCTTTAGCACGGGCAATAGC
>NZ_PNCT01000005.1:0-153551 GCF_005887365.1 Pseudoalteromonas sp. S3785
GATAGCTGATAGCTGATATCTATTCCCTTTTATTTTAGCTACAATACGCGCCGAACAAATTTTAGGTAATAGCCCCCTTGAAAAATCCCCAACATAACTCAGTATTAGTTTTACGTGCTCAGCAAATTAGCGAATCGCGCCGTGAGTTTAATGCCCGCGGTGGTAAAATGGAACGTTGTGAGCAATGTTTAATAGCTAAGCATTACTGTATATGTGAGGGTGTAGAGCAAGCGCAGTGCGATGCTGGGGTGTGTTTGTTAATGTATCATAACGAAAGTTTTAAACCCTCAAACACAGGGCGTTTAATAGCTGAAATAGTCCCAGATAACTATGCATTCAGATGGGATAGAACAGCGCCAAGCGCTGAGCTATTAGCCTTATTAAACAACGCTGATTATCAACCTATGGTGATATTTCCAGCTGAAGATGTAGAGCCGGGCAGAGCAACCACCGAAGTAAATATTACGCCTGGTAAAAAGCCATTATTTATATTTTTAGATGGCACTTGGCGTGAAGCTAAAAAAATGATCCGCAAAAGTCCGTATCTTGATAATTTACCGGTGTTGTCGATCACGGCTGATAAACTATCAGATTACCGTTTACGCGTTGCACCTCACGCTTATCAGTTAGGCACTGCTGAGGTAGGCATTATGGTGTTAGCGCTCGCAGGTGAGCAAGATGCCGCCTTAAAGCTTGAACAACACTTTATAAAATTTCGTGATGCGTACTTACTTGGCAAGCGAAATAAGGGCAGGCCACAATAACTTAATTTTAGACAAAGAAAAGCGCGCTCTATCTCTAGGCGCGCTTGCGGAATCTTCTAATTTTGCATCCTGCAATTGAACTTAATCAACTCCAATTTTTACTTATCCATGTGATTACGATATTACTTTTTAGTTCTATGTAATTTAGGCTATCCGGGCCTATCTCCTTTAAATCCCTGTACATCCTGTATTGGTAAAAACTATTACCCATTCCTTTTAGCACGTCCTAGTGCAGTCCGTTAATTTACAATTCCATTGCGTTGCCTCAAGGGCCTGTCCATTTAATTCCATGTAACTTCCTGTTAAACAACTATCCGATGTTGTTATCCTTACTATATCATCCTGATACGTTCCTTTGTGCAACAATCCATTGCGATACTCATCCTGAGCCTGTCCTAATTTCCGTGTTGTCCGTAGTAACCTAATCATTGGTTGTTCGAGTAAGCAGTCCATTTCCATTTACTCGATAAGCATCACTGCTTGGTTGATGTAGTAATTGTAGCGTGTTGATGCAACTAAAATAGGTTAAAACGGTAATAGATTTACTTATAAAATATGAGAATTTTAATAATATTAATTAAAAACAATGCCTTATAGTAATTCTAACTAGTTGTTATCGCTTTTTTTACTCATTAGCTGTCACCCCTGTAAGAGATGTCTTACGCAGTATTTCTGTTTTGTACATTAATTACTTATTTACATTTATGTAAAGAGTGTATATTTTCACTTATCGCGATAAAATTCCCTGTAAATAAAGACTATTTAGGTACACTGATATGAGAACTGCATTGGCTATACTCACCTGTATTATTAGCATTTCACCTGCGTTTGCGAGTGATGTTGTTAATATTTACTCTTTTCGTCAACCGTTTCTAATTCAACCAATTTTAGACGATTTTACAAAACAAACGGGCATTAAAACGAATGTAGTTTTTGCAAAAAAAGGGTTAATAGAGCGCGTTAAGCGTGAGGGAAAACACAGTAAAGCCGATTTAGTCTTAACATCTAACTTTAGTGCACTCATTCAGCTAGAAGACCTAAATTTAACGCAAAGTATTAACAGCGATCGTATTAAAAATAATATCCCCGCATCATACAGAGATAGCGGTGGGCAGTGGGTGGCGTTAACTAAGCGAATACGTAATGTGTACTCATCAAAAGAGCGCCTAGGTGCATTACCTGAACTTACCTACGAAGATTTGGCAAACCCTCAGTATAAAGGGCAAATTTGTACCCGCTCTGGTAAGCACCCTTATAATCTTGGCTTGGTTGCTTCGATGATTGCTCACCATGGCGAGGCAAAAACTAAAACATGGCTAGAAGGTGTCAAAGCTAATTTAGCACGTAAGCCACAAGGCAATGATCGCGCGCAGGTCAAAGCGGTTAAAGAAGGTTTGTGCAACCTTGCTTTAGGAAATAGCTACTACCTTGGCAAAATGCTTCAAGACGACGAACAAAAAGCATGGGCTGAGTCTGTTTATATTAATTTCCCTAATCAGCAAAATCGCGGCTCACACATTAATGTATCGGGAGCTGTTATTACTAAGTATGCAAAAAATCCTGATAATGCCCTTAAACTTATTGAGTTTATGAGCGAAACCAAAGCACAGAACATGTATGCCTCTGTAAATATGGAGTACCCAGTTAAGCAAGGTGTTGAGCTATCAAGCTTAGTTGCATCTTGGGGGAGCTTTAAAGAAGATGGCCTAGCACTTGATGAGATCAGTAAATATCGTCCGTTAGCCCTTAAGCTAATAGATGAGGTGAAGTTCGACCTTTAATGAATTTAATATTTAAGCTGTCTAAATGGCAGCTCTTTGCTTGGTCGACAGGCCTTTTATTATCGGCCCCGCTGTTTTTTTTGATATATGAATCTTTACAAGGCGATTCAGAAGTATTTTCTCATTTGTGGGATACCGTGCTGTGGGATTATATTACCAATACTGTATTGCTTATTTTTGGCGTATGCCTGCTTAGCTGTGCAATTGCGCTACCGCTTGGTTGGCTCAGCGCGTATTGCTCCTTCCCCGGAAAAAAGCAATTTGAATGGGCGCTTATGCTGCCCCTTGCAATGCCTACCTATTTAATAGCCTATGTGTATACCGACTTGCTAGATTACGCAGGCCCGGTTCAAATTGCCCTTAGAGACTGGTTTGATTGGCACTCGCCAACGGATTATTGGTTTTTTGATATTCGCACTTTGCCAGGCGCTATCGTGATGATTGCACTTGTGCTGTATCCGTATTTATTTTTAATTTTTAAAACCGCACTGCGAGAGCAGTCATTTAAGTTAGTGCAAGCGAGCCAATTAATGGGCTTATCGCCTTGGCAAAGCTTTTTTAAGGTAAGCATAGTACTCTCTCGTGGCTCAATTGTGGCTGCCCTTGCGCTTATTAGCATGGAAACCATGGCCGACTATGCAACGGTGAGCTACTTTGCAGTGAGCACATTAACCACCGCAGTGTACGATACATGGTTTGGTTATTACTCACTCACAGCTGCAGCAAAAATATCAGGCGTTATGTTGTTACTGCTATTTTTAGCGTTAATGGCGGAGCGCTTTAGTCGGCGTAACCAGGCCGTGTTTGAGCGCCAGTCGGGCGTTAATAGCGAGTCGTTGTATAAACTTAAAGGTAAACATGCATGGTTGGCTACGTCATTTTGCAGTGTTATTTTACTCATTGCTTTTATTATACCTATGTTTGTGTTGCTAAATTATGCAATAACTTACTTTGATAAAGCGTGGAACACCGCATTTTTTAGTTACGCGTGGCAAAGTCTAAAAGTAGCTATTATTGTCAGTGTGGCCAGCATAATACTCGCTACACTAATCGTTTTTTATCAGCGCGTGGCAAAGCAAGGCTACTCTTTAATACCAGGTCGCTTAGCAAGCACCGGCTACGCACTGCCAGGTACGGTACTGGCTATTGCAGTGTTATTACCGCTTAGCGTATTAGAGAACTCAATAAACACAGCGCTTGAGAGCTACAACCTCGATATAGGTTTATTACTGACCGGTAGCATTGTCACTATTATATTGGCTTACATAGTGCGTTTTTATGCCATAGCGCATGGTGCGATAGAATCGAGTTTTGTACGTATTAGCCCATCACTAGATATGGCTAGCCAATCTATGGGTAAAAGCCAAGGGCAAACACTGCGTCTAGTTCATCTTCCTTTATTACGACGAGGGCTTTTAACGGCAGCATTACTTGTATTTATTGAGTGTATGAAAGAGCTGCCAGCCGCTTTACTATTAAGGCCTTTTGATTTTGAAAGCTTAGCTACACACGTATTTCAATATGTGAGCGATGAACAGCTTGAGCTTGCTTCTATTTCCGCTTTATTTATTGTTTTGGTTGGGTTGATCCCTTTGTATTTTATTAACCGTTCTATGGAGCAACACAGTTAAATGAGCCGTTTAAATTTACAAGGTGTAGGTTATCACTACAATGGCACACCGGTGTTAAACAATTTGGATTTAACGGTGGGTCAAGATGAAATAGTGTGTTTACTTGGTGCCAGTGGCTGCGGTAAAACAACCACCTTAAAAGCCATTGCTGGCCTTATTGAAGTAAAGCAGGGGAGTGTATCTATAGAGGGCAAATGCGTAAGCGATAAGGATACATTTGTCTCTCCAGAGCATCGTAATATTGGGATGATGTTTCAAGATTATGCTCTGTTTCCGCACCTCAGTGTGGCCGATAATATCGCATTTGGACTAAGTAAAATAAGTAAAGCTCAAAAACAGCACCGGGTAGAGGAAATGCTGGAGCTGGTGCATTTAACTGGCTGTGCAAAACGCTACCCTCATCAACTCTCAGGTGGCCAGCAGCAACGTGTCGCTATTGCGCGAGCGCTGGCTTATAAACCTAGCTTATTGCTCCTTGATGAGCCTTTTTCGAACATAGATACACAAGTGCGTTTTGAGTTAATTGCTGATATTCGGCGCATTATTAAAGCGCAGCAGGTTTCTGCGGTGTTTGTTAGCCACTCAAAAGAAGAGGCCTTTGCGTTTTCGGACACGTTGGCCATAATGCATCAAGGAAAAATAGCCCAACAAGGTACGCCGGAGCAGCTTTTTGCCAAGCCAGCGACAAAGGAGGTTGCAGAGTTTCTGGGTCAGGGCATATACTTAGGCGCAGAAGTGTTAACGGCAACTGAATACGAAACCGCTTATGGTGTTGTTCAATCGCAGCAAGAACATAAGCACAGTGCAATAAAAGGGCTGGTGTATATACGTCCGCACCATATTGAGCTTGCGCAAAATACGCAGGCTGATAATCCTCAAAGTGTGAGCATTTTAAGCCGTCGGTTTATAGGTTCTGCTTATGTTTACACTGTTTTAATTGCAGATCAAGAGATTGAAGTTGCCGCACAATATGGCCAGTCATTTGAAATAAATGAGCAGGTTATAATAAAAATAAAACCTCACACGGTGAATTTTTTCGAATCATAACAAACGTGTTATTCGCTGTGTTTTATAAAGCTAAGGAATAACAATGGCGCAAGCGCAATCTGGGATTTGTGCTGAAGCAAACTTACACGGTTTGCATTTATTTTTTAATGTATTTGATGGTCAAGACGAGTCATTGCGCGCAAAGCTTAAGCGCGTAAGCGCAATTGAAGAAGAGTTTAGTGATCAGTTCTCGGAGGCCATGCTCTCTTGCATGGTGGCCATAGGCGCGCAATATTGGCCGCATATACTACCTGAATATATCCCAAGCGAGCTGCAAAGCTTTCCTAATATAAATCACAGCGATTTTGTTATGCGCGTACAGCCCTGTGATTTATTTATCCAAATTCGCTCAGACCGAGAAGATGTTAATCACCTTTTTGCATTGCAAATATTAAAGTTGTTTTCGCCCGATGTAGAGCTGGTTGAACAAATTCGCAACTTTAGGTTTTTAGATGGGCGAGACTTTAACGGCTTTATTTACGCAGGCGACACCCCGCATGGGCGGCAAAAACGAATCACGGCACTGGTTAATAAGCCCGACAGCTTTGAGCACCAAGGTAGTTATATTCATGTCCAGCGTTATAAGCATGACTTGAGTGTATGGCAGCATTTATCACTCAGCGAGCAAGAGCATATTATGGGGCGCACGCGTTTAGATAACACTTTAATTGAGCCTAAGGTAGATACTAGCCACGCCACTAGAAGTGAGCTAAAAAATGAGAGCGGCCAAGCAATATTGCTTAACCAAAGCATGCCGTATGGCGATGTTTATGAGCAAGGTATGCTAAGTATTACATGCTCTGCATCGGGAAGTGCGTTTGAAAAGGTACTCAACAGCCGCATAGGAAAAGGAGAGTGTTACGACCATTGGCTTGATTTTACTCAAGCCGATATGGGCTCAGCGTTTTTTGCACCGTCAGTTAGTTTTTTAAAACAGCTTTAAACCGTATCAAATAAAATGCGTACGCGCTCAAGCGTAATGTCAATTTCAGAAATTTTTGCAGGCGCAATAAAAATAGTGTCATCCCCAGCAATTGTGCCTAAAACACCATCAGCTTTACCTAAAGAATCTAACAAACGAGCAATTAACTGCGCTGCGCCTGGGCTGGTGGTAATAATAATCATCATCTCGTTATGCATAATATCAATAACAAGCTGGCGCAGTGGGCTTTTAGCTGTTGGTACGCCCATTTCTGCGGGAAGGCAATACACCATTTCTTGTTTAGCATTACGGGTTCGCACAGCGCCAAACTTGCTAAGCATACGCGACACTTTACTCTGGCTTATATTGTCAAAGCCTTGCTCTTTTAATGCTTCGACTATTTCGCCTTGCGAGCCAAAATTCTCTTCTTTTAAAAGTGCTTTAAACGCTTTTACCAGTGCTTCTTGTTTGTCTTGAGGTTGCATAGTCTTTATTCATTTTTGTTATTTATAATGCAAATTCTACACAAAAATGAATAATTATGCAGCAGTTGTTTAGTTAACTTGCCAGTTTACTGCGATAAACCAACAAAGTTTACAACTATGGTCGAAAATATACCTGAAATAAGCAGGATAAATTTGTTTTTAGTCGCTAATTTCATTATCTTAAGAGCCACAAATATTTCCTACCTCAAATTACGGAGAATTCCAATGAAAGTTGCTGTATTAGGTGCTGCAGGCGGTATCGGTCAAGCGTTGTCTTTATTATTAAAAACAGGTTTACCAGCTGGTTCTGAATTATCACTTTACGATGTTGCACCAGTTGTACCAGGTGTTGCGGTTGACCTATCACACATCCCTACAGATGTTAAAGTAGCAGGTTTTGGCGCAGACGATTTAAATAAAGCGCTTGAAGGGTGTGATATCGTACTTATCCCAGCGGGTATGCCACGTAAACCAGGTATGGATCGTGCGGATTTATTTAACGTAAACGCAGGTATCATCAAAACATTAGCAGAAGGCATTGTTGCTAGCTGCCCTAAAGCATTAGTGGGTGTTATCACTAACCCAGTAAATGGCACTGTGCCAATCGTTGCTGAAGTATTCAAAAAAGCAGGTACTTACGATGCAAGCCGCGTATTTGGTATTACTACGCTTGACGTAATTCGTTCAGAAGCATTTGTTGCTGAGCTTAAAGGCGTAGACGTAGCATCAGTAAAAGTACCCGTAATTGGTGGCCACTCTGGCACAACTATTCTTCCTCTACTTTCTCAAGTTGAAGGCGTAAGCTTTACCGAAGAAGAAGTTGCTACACTAACTCCACGTATCCAAAATGCTGGTACTGAAGTAGTAAATGCTAAAGCGGGCGGTGGTTCAGCTACACTTTCTATGGGTGCTGCTGCAGCACGTTTTTGTATGTCTTTAGTTAAAGGCCTACAAGGTGAAGACGTAGTAGATTACGCATACGTTGCTGTTGAAAATGGTGATGCAGAGTACTTTGCTCATCCAGTACGTTTAGGTAAAAACGGCGTAGAAGAAATTCTTTCTTACGGCGAGCTAAGCGCATTTGAAGAAAAAGCTAAAAACGATATGCTTGAAACGCTGAAAAAAGACATCAAAGAAGGTGTCGATTTCATGGCGTAATAGCCAAATTTCATACAAAAAAGCCTGCATATGCAGGCTTTTTTATTGCTCGAAAATTATTACCCTTTACTAATTAAGGGCTATGGCCTTAGTGATCTCGCTCTACAGCAATACGCGCTAGGCTTATTAATGCTTGCTTATACTGTGATTCAGCTAAAAAGTCTAAACAGGCTATCGCTTTATCTGCTTCTTGCTGCGCCTTTTGCATTGTAAATTCAAGCGCCTTGGTTTCTTTTAAAGCCGTTAAAATAGCCTCAAGGTTATCCATACCATTGCAATGTTCAATAGCATCTCGAATAAGGGCTCTTTGCTCATCACTACCATGCTGCATAGCATAGATTAATGGTAAGGTAGGTTTGCCTTCTGCTAAATCATCACCAATATTTTTACCTAACTGGTTAGCGTCTGCGTTGTAATCAAGCACATCATCAACTAATTGAAAAGCAGTACCTAAGTGCATACCGTATAAGTTAAGCGCATCTAGCACACTATTATCTTGCTCGGTAATAATAGCCGCAAGCCCTGTAGCGGCCTCAAACAATTTAGCCGTTTTAGAATAAATAACCTGCATGTAACTTGCTTCGGTAGTGTTAGGGTCGTTGCAATTCATAAGCTGCAATACTTCGCCCTCGGCAATAACATTGGTTGCATCAGCAAGTACTTGCATAATCTGCATTTTACCAAGTCCCACCATCAGCTGAAACGAGCGGGTGTAAATAAAATCCCCAACTAACACGCTGGCAGCGTTACCAAATTCGGCATTGGCAGTAGGTGTACCACGGCGTAGGTTAGATTCATCAACAACATCATCGTGTAATAGCGTTGCAGTATGAATAAATTCAACAATTGTTGCTAAGGTAATGTGATCTTTACCTTGGTAGCCCAAAGCTCTTGCAGCCAATAGAGCAAGCATAGGGCGTACGCGTTTGCCACCGCTGTTAACGATGTACAGCCCAAGTTGATTGACTAACGCCACATCTGAGCGCATTTGCGCGTGTATAAGTTGATTGACGTCATTCATATCGCTTTCGATTAACGCCTGGATAGCTTTTATATCCATTGATCTCCGAGCCAATTTTTATGTGTGAACGGCGCCGATTGTACAACAAAAAATGCACTAGCTCGATATTTTGTGACGATTCATTAAAAAAACCGAGTTAAAAACCTGAATTAGTGCTTAATTAGCGTATTTAACTGTGTATTTAATAGACTTTTTGTGGGTGTTTATTATTCAGTTGGTAGGTTCTAGAGCAGGCATCGCTGCACGGAAATTTATTTTATTTTTACGCTAAAAAGCGCTTGGCAACAGGGCAATTTAATATAAAATGGGGGAAATATTGAATTGCTCTCAATGCAGCTACTTTTTATTCATTTTAATTACAAAATAGGCTTGCTAGTTTTTATGCATTAGCGTAAACTTCGCGCCCTATCGAAGAATATTTTAGTTGCGTCGATTTGAGGGCGCACAGACGGAGTTAATTATGTACGCGGTTTTCCAAAGTGGTGGTAAACAGCATCGTGTGACTGAAGGTCAAACGATTCGTCTTGAAAAATTAGACGTTGAAACTGGTGCAGCAGTTGAATTTGATTCAGTACTTTTAGTTGCTGATGGTGAGAAAATCGAGATCGGTGTACCGTTCGTAAACGGTGGTAAAGTAACAGCTGAGGTTGTTTCACATGGTCGCGGTGAGAAGATTAAGGTTGTTAAATTTAGACGCCGTAAGCATTCTCGTAAGCAAATGGGCCATCGTCAATGGTTCACTGAAGTTAAAATCACTGGCATTAGCGCTTAATTAGAGGTACTTAGAAATGGCACATAAAAAAGCAGCTGGTAGTACTCGTAACGGTCGCGATTCAGAAAGCAAACGCCTAGGTGTTAAGCGTTTTGGTGGCGAATCAGTTCTAGCGGGTAGCATCATTGTTCGTCAACGTGGTACTCGTTTCCACGCTGGCGCAAACGTAGGTATCGGTAAAGACCACACTATCTTCGCAAAAGCAGATGGTAAAGTTCAATTTGAACAAAAAGGTCCTTTAAACCGTAAATACGTAACTATCGTAGCTGAGTAATCAGTAAGGTAGTAAAAAACCCCGCCTTTGCGGGGTTTTTTGTTTTCAGATGTATCAAATATATACCCAAGCCTGCATTTGTGTTGGCTTGGGTATATAATAGTTAAATTAAAGCCAATCCCTAAAGTGAGTAATCATGAAGTTTGTAGATGAAGTAGAAATTCGCGCAGAAGCTGGTGACGGCGGCAGCGGTGTCGTGTCTTTCCGTCGAGAAAAATATGTACCCGACGGTGGCCCGGACGGCGGTGACGGTGGAGACGGTGGTAGTGTTTATCTACAAGCTGATGAAAACTTAAATACCCTAATTGACTACCAGTTTGAGCGTTTTCACCGTGCAGAGCGTGGTACTAATGGTCAAAGCCGTAACTGTACAGGTAAGAAGGGCGAAGACTTAGTAGTGAAAGTACCTGTTGGTACACGTATTACCGATGTAGATACCCAAGAGGCGTTAGGCGATTTAACGCAGCATGGTCAAAAAATTGTGGTTGCAAAAGGTGGTTTCCATGGCTTGGGGAATGCACGTTTTAAATCAAGTACCAACCGTGCTCCGCGTCAAAAAACGTTGGGAACACCAGGCGAGGTTCGTAATCTTAAGTTAGAGCTTATGCTCCTTGCTGATGTAGGCCTTTTAGGGTTACCAAATGCAGGTAAATCAACGTTTATTCGTAGTGTATCGGCAGCAAAGCCAAAAGTAGCTGATTACCCGTTTACCACGCTGATTCCTAATTTAGGGGTTGTGCGTCCAGAGGCTAACAAATCGTTTGTAATAGCTGATATTCCGGGCTTAATTGAAGGTGCCTCAGATGGTGCAGGCCTTGGTATTCGCTTTTTGAAGCATTTAGAGCGTTGTCGTGTTTTGTTACACGTGATTGACGTTATGCCTGTTGATGGTTCAAACCCTGTTGATAATGCATTTGCCATTATTAACGAGCTACACCAATACAGCCCTAAGCTCGCAGAAAAGCCACGCTGGTTAGTGTTTAATAAAATAGACTTGTTACCAGAAGATGAAGCGCAAGCCTTGTGTGAGCAAATTGCGCAAGAGCTAGGTGAGGAAGAAAACGTTTACCGTATTTCTGCAGTTAATAAGCTTAATACTCAGCCGTTAATTCACGATATTATGGCGTTACTTGATAGTATGCCTAAAGAGAAATTCGAAGAAATCGAAGACGAGGAAGTTGAGTTTAAGTGGGATACTTACCATCAAAAAGCGACTAAGAATGACGACGATGATTGGGACGACTGGGACGAAGACGACTACGATGTAGAAGTGGTCTACGAGCGTTAATAAAAACATATTTTTAAAAAAGGAGCTCAAGCTCCTTTTTTTATATTTTTAAGAATAAAGTACTAGGTATTTAATGTGATAATTTCAATGATTGCCGCTATGGCAAATAACCGTGTAATTGGTCTTGATAATAAAATGCCGTGGCATTTACCCGCCGATCTACAGCATTTTAAAAAGGTAACAACAGGCAAGCCCGTCGTTATGGGGCGTAAAACGTTCGAATCAATTGGGCGCCCTTTACCAGGGCGTCGTAACATAATTATTACCCGTAATAGCCAGTATAGCGCTCAAGGTATTGAGACGGTTACTACCCCAGAGGCAGCGCTGGAGCTGGTTAAAGCCGAAGAGGAGGTAATGATTATTGGCGGTGGTAATATTTATCAGCAGTTTTTATCAAGTGCTGAACGTTTATATTTAACCTTTATAGATTTGGAGGTTGAAGGGGATACGCAGTTTCCAGATTACCAAGCGGTAGCAACGTGGGAAAGCGTCGACGAACAGTCAAATAAACCCGATGAAAAGAATCAATATAGTTATAAATTCGTAACTTTATATAAAAAAGATTAACATTATTGCGAAACTTACAGTAGGTTGGTACAATATTAGACAATCAACATAGGTAAAAAGTACCATAAAGGGTGTTTCATGTTTAAATTGTCAAAGCTAATTGTTATTACAGCCGTTGCTGCTGGTTCGTTAATGTATACCGTGCCTGCTAAAGCCAATGACCAATTAGCAGTATCTATTTGTGAATATATCGCAGCTGATGATAAAAACCGTTTACGTAGTAAACTAAAAAGCTCACGTGTAAAAATTCGCAATATTTACGATGCTATTCAATGTAACGGTAATAACTTACTTCGCCATGCTGTAGCTAGTAACGCTGTCGATTCTGGCGAGTATATAGTTAAAAACTTATCAAAAAGCGCACTGTCTGATGGCGCTGATATAGCGTGGGCTGAAGGCAATGGCCACGGTGGTTCACCGTTAATTGCTGTAATTAAAGACCGTGCTGGCCTTTAATTAACACAATAAAATAAAAACCGCGCTGGTCGCGGTTTTTTTGTGCCTGGCGTTAGCTAATACACAGCGCTTTAATAAATAGCTGTATTAAGGCTATTTAATTTACTCACCCAAGTGATAAAATTCTCACCTTGTAATTAATCCGCATCTATTATCTTTAAGAGCATATAAATTAAGTCGATTTGTTTGATAATGTGATCGCTAAGCCTTTACTCGTATATTTGCCGCAAAAATACGTGTTTTCTCTGAGTTACATAAAATTGTCATAAATAGTTAATAGTCTACGCGCTTAAACAATAGGGGGTGTTATTTATGCGCGTTTCTTCTTTTACTCGGTTATTAGCTATTTTGCTAACGCTTGCTAGTATTTTATTGGCCATCACACTATTTTGGGCAAGCCAAACTTTACTTAAGCTTGAGCAACAAGACAGCGCATACAGTAAATTAAAAAACACGATTTTAGTGGATTTAGCCGGTGACCTAGGCAGTTATCTAGAACAAGGTGATAGCCAGTACTTAAATCAATCATCAGCCCTAATTGAACAAGTAAAAACACAGCAACTCGCAGTGCTCCCCTCGGTACTTGCTGAGCAGTTAAACGAGCAGCTAAGTACGTTAGATACCGATATTAAAGGTAAGTACAGAGCGCTGGGTAAATTATCGGGCAACGAAACGGCGTTACTTGATAATGCAATTCGCCAAATGGCCGGCTCAGGGTCGTCACTGATTGGTTATGCAAATAAGTCCCCTAATCAAAATAGCGATCCGCAAGCTTATTACACACTTGGCGCTGATTATTATAATGAGGTGACCAACCTTGCCTTATTTACTTACCAACTAGTCGTAAGCTACGACAGCAATACTGAACAAAGTTTGCAGCAAAGTATTGCTAATTTAAATGCGTTGGCAGCTAAAATAGAGCAACTCCCTAATTTGGGTGTTATGAGCGAAGTTGACGAGGATGCTTTATTTTTTGACGAAGAAGCTGAAGATTTGGCCGATGAAATAAAATCTGAAATTATAAGCTGGCCTAACCGTTACCCCCGCGATTTAGCTAATACAATAGCGCAAGCACAACAGCGTGAAGCGGGCACTGATGAATTACGTGAGCAAATTAGCTTGCTCTCTAAAACCGTTATTAATGCAGAGCAGCAACTAAAACACGCACAAGGGGTGCTAAAAGAAAACGTATTTTGGGTATTTTGTTTTGCTATTGGCGCTTTGGTAATGCTAGCCGCGGGTGTTTATATTGTACAGCGTAACCAAGTGCTGAACCCATTAAGGCAACTAAGAGACGGGTTTGCCTTTTTAATTGAAAGTAACGAGCTTAAAAATATTAAAAGTAATAACCCAAAAACAGAGGTTGGCGAAATAGCCAGTTACTTTAATTTATTAATTGAGCGACAGCGCAAAGAGGCACAAGCGCGTGCCCAAATGCTAAAAGTGGTAAATGATTTTATGCAGCAAATCGGCGAGCAGGTAAATAATATTAATGCCCAAGTGGCAGATAACGCCCAACACACGTTTAGTGCTATGGAGCAAAGTTTAGGCTTTGCACAAAGCATGCTAAGTGCCAGTTCAGATACGCAAACACGGGTTGAGCAAAGTATGCAAAACCTACAAGAGCTGCTTGCGGGGGTTGAAGGCGTTGGGCAAATTATTGAAGTGATCCGTAATATTGCCGAACAAACAAATTTACTCGCGTTAAATGCAGCAATCGAATCAGCACGCGCTGGCGAGCATGGCCGAGGCTTTGCTGTTGTAGCTGATGAAGTACGCCAGCTTGCCCGTCAAACTCAAGGCTCATTGAGCGATATTAATGAGCAACTCACACTACTGAGCGAAAATTCGGGCACAGTATCTACACAAATTGCGGCCTTGGCAGATGGCGCACAATCGCAAACACAAAATGCACAAGAGCTAAAAGTAAATTCAGAAGGCGTGGCCGACAACGCTCAGCAAGCCAACAAGGTGGCCTTTGAAGCCATGGAGTTGGCTAAACAACAAAGTACTTTACTGGATAACTTTAGTCAGTCAATGCAAAGCATGAAAGGCCAAGTAAGTGAATCAAGCCTACTGGTTGACGATATTCGCGCTCAGCTTCAGCAACAAATGCAGACGATAAAAGCGAATCTCGGTTTGTAAATTCAGCATTAAAACTTTGCTTTTAAGCGTGCTTTATAACGTTATACTGTGAGTACATTAATCAAATGCTTAAGGATTTATCATGATTGAACAAGGCCAAACGTTACCTGCAGTGACATTAACGCAGCTAACAGACGAAGGCATGCAAACTCACACTAACGCTGAGCTTTTTAACGGTAAAAAGGTTGTGCTTTTTGCTGTACCCGGTGCATTTACGCCTACCTGTTCAAATGCGCATTTACCTGAATTTATAACCCTTAGTGATAAAATTAAAGCGAAAGGTATTGCGGCAATTTACTGTGTATCAGTAAACGATGCGTTTGTAATGAAAGCATGGGGAGAGTCTCAAAATGCGCAAGAAATTGATATGCTTGCAGATGGCGATGCCAGTTTTACTAAAGCATTAGGCCTTGATAAAGACACCGGCGGTTTTGGTGGTACACGTTCTACGCGCTATGCAATGATTGTTGATGACAACGTAGTAAGCGGTTTATTTGTTGAAAAAGACAAAGAGTTTTTAGTGAGCCGTGCTGAGTCTGTGTTAGAAGCATTATAATCGATTTATGACGGCCCTAAGTGCATGCACTTAGGGCCATTTTAATTATGGCTGGTATTGGCCACTTAAAGTTAAACCTGAAAAGGTTCTGTAAGCGTTAACGCTTAAATGCCATGTACCCGCTTGCGGATTACTAAATGTACATGTTTCTGCGTTGCCGTTTTTATAAGGGCGACAATCGTAGCTAGATGCGGTAGGTTGGCTGCCATATTTAACAAATAAGTCAGCATCACCTGTACCACCTGAGGTGGTGACTGTAAATGTACTCATTCCTGCTGGCACATCTAAAGTGTAGTGCTTCCAATTACCTGTTGTAGCCGTTACATCGCTTACCGTGCCGCCACCGGCTTCTGGTGTAGTTGAACCGCCACCTGTTGAGCCTCCTGTAATATTACCCACTAAACTAACGCCAGAGTATGCAGAATAGCCACGCAGCATTACATGGTATGTACCAGCTGTTGGGTTATCAATAGAGCATTCTTCGCTATTACCGCCTTTATACGGACGACAATCGTAGCTTGATGTCGTTGGTTGGCTGCCAGCGCGCACGTATAAATCTGCATCGCCGCTACCGCCACTCATAGTAAATGTCACATTCGTTGCGCCACTTGGTACTGTCATTGTGTAATACGCTTGTGAACTTGCAGCACCGCTTAAGCCTGTTTTAGCTTCGCCATCTGTCAGTTCGTTATCGCCACCTGTAGGCGGTGTTGTACCGCCACTTGCTGCAGCTACTGCGGCTGCTGCATCAACAATACCCGTACCACAACTTGTACACGTTGCAGGGAAAGAGCGGGTGGTTGATTTTAAAATGCTTTCTATTTCATCTGGGGTCGCATTTGGTTTAGTTTGTTTTATCAGGGCAGCAACGCCGGCAACATGAGGCGCCGCCATTGATGTACCTTGAGAGAACGCATAGCTATCGTTTGATGGTGTAGATGAGCCAGAGTTATAGGTTGATAAAACCCCTTCAGAATCGTTTGCAAAGCTTTGTGCGCCGCCCGGAGCTGCAACATCAATATTGCTGCCGTAGTTTGAATAATATGCTCGCCCGCCGTTACGTCCTACAGAGGCAACATTGACAACGCCGCTACAGTTACCTGGGTTATAGTTTGCTGAGTTATCGTTATCATTACCGGCAGCAATAACCACAACAGCACCATTACTGCGTGCCGTGTTAATGGCATTTTGTGTGGTAGAGCTACACGAGCCGCTGCCACCTAAGCTCATGTTAATTACATCAGCAGGATTTGGGTTAGCAGGAATGCCTGATACACTTCCGCCAGATGCCCAAATAATGCCATCTGCGATGTCGGATGTTAAACCACCACATTTACCAAGTACACGTACAGGCACCACTTTAGCGCCATAGGCCACACCGGCAACACCTTCACCGTTATTAGTAACAGCCGCAACCGTACCTGCTACATGCGTACCGTGCCAGCTTGAGCCTTGTGCACCGTTATTTCCACATTCGCCAGCAACTACAGCATCACCCGGATCACGTGCGTCACTGTCGCGACCGCCGCCATCGTTTGCTACCGATAGGTTAGAGATCATGTCGTAACCCGGTAAAATGTTAGCATTTAAATCAGCATGTGGGCGGTAGCCAGTATCAAGTACCGCAACCACTACGCCACTGCCCGTTGCTGTATCCCAAGCAGTAGGTAAGTTAAGCCCGCCAGCTTGCTCGTAGTAGTGCCATTGATCGCCGTAACGAGGGTCGTTAGGCGTTGCAAATGGTTTTAACATTTGATCCACTTCAATGTATTCAACATTGCCAGAATCAACCATTTCTTGCATAAATTCTTGTGCTTCTGCAGCGCTCAGTTTTTTATCTGCGCGCATAACGTGGTGGTTATTAAGGGCCATTGCACGAATATATTTCGCTTTCACTTTGCCTTTTTTAGAAGCGAAATTTTTTACAAAGCGCTGAGCACGCTTTTTCATATTTGCGGGGCTAGCGTCAGCTGACGAGATGCTTAACATATCGCTCGCGCTATCTTTATATTTAATAATAAACTGTGTTTCAAAGCCCGCTTGGGTTTGTAGCTTGGCTGAGGTTTCTGCCATTGAGGTTGAAACATCTTGAGCAACACTTGCAGATGCTGCAAATACCGTACTAATAGTGAGCGCGATAGCGCACCGCTTAAATGATTTACTTGTTGTCATAATTATCCCTAGTTGTTATTAGTCAATTCGTAATGCTTGATTACGAAACAGAAACAAAGGTAAATGATCTGTTAACTTCTTTAAAATACCAATTACTTATGTACCTATTTCTTTTGGTTATAACTTAGGCAGTTAGCGGTTTTGCAGCATTTTAGTATTTGTTATTAAATAACAAAATAAGGTTTAAGTATTAGTGATTTTAACTGCTTTAATATGGAGGGTAATTAAGCGTAATTACATTTGTTGCTATAAAATTAACAATAAATTCTGTTCAGGGTGTTTAGCTAAACTTTGCTATAATCGAGCAAATTTTTTAGTAAGGTAAAGTAATGAATCAAGTAGATGTAATTGTGATTGGCGCTGGTGCAGCCGGATTAATGAGTGCAGCACAGGCCGGTTATCGCGGGCGCAGCGTTACAGTGCTTGATATGGGGAAAAAACCAGGCCGAAAAATTTTAATCAGTGGCGGTGGGCGTTGCAACTTTACCAATGAAAATGCCAGTCCAGAGAACTACTTATGCAGTAACCCTCACTTTGTTAAATCGTGCTTAAGCCGTTACACGCAACACGATTTTATTGAGCTGGTAGACCGTCATGGCTTGGCTTATCACCATAAAACTTTAGGCCAGCTTTTTTGCGATAACAGCGCGCAAGATATAGTCGATATACTAATTACTGAATGCGAGTGGGCAGGTGTTACTATTAAATTGCGCAGCGAAGTGTTAAGCGTTTCTAAAACTGAGTCTGGCTACAGCGTTACTACAGAGCAAGAAATCTTAACATGCGAGTCGTTAGTTATCGCATCGGGCGGTTTAACAATGCCCAAACTAGGCGCCACTCCTATAGGTTATAAAATTGCAGAGCAGTTTGGCTTAAACGTACTACCTACCATGGCGGCGCTAGTGCCATTTACTTTGCATCAACACGATAAAGAGCGCTTTGAAGGGCTTTCGGGTATTAGCATACCGTGCGAAGTGTCAAGCGAAGACGGCACAGTATTTAAAGAGAATATTTTGTTTACCCACCGTGGTCTTTCGGGCCCTGCTATATTGCAAATAAGCTCATTTTGGCGAGCAGGGCAGGCAGTTACTATAAACCTACTCCCTGAGCTCGATTTAAAACAGCAACTGGCCGATTGGCGAGAGACACAATCTCAAAAGTCATTAAAAAATAGTCTGGCAACTATTTTACCCAAACGCTTTATAGACATACTGCACGACAGCAAAGCCATTCCAGATTGTAATGTTAATCAACTTACCCATGCCCAAATAGATGAGCTGGTAAATTATATTCACGCGTGGCAAATAAAACCTAATGGTACAGAAGGCTATCGTACCGCTGAGGTAACGTTAGGCGGCGTTGATACAGGCGAGCTTAGTTCTAAAACCTTTGAAGCTAAAAAAGCCAAAGGCTTATATTTTATAGGCGAAGTAACCGATGTAACAGGCTGGCTTGGCGGCTATAACTTCCAATATGCGTGGAGTTGTGGGTTTGCATGTGGGCAATACGCATAAGTATTTTTGCGTATTGTGATAGGCGAGATAAAAATATTACACTCTTAATTAAAGGTAACTTTGAAGAGTGTAATATCAGTGCGTATATTTTTGCTGTTAAGTATTGCCGCTACCAGTTTTAATGCATTAGCATCTGAAAACTACAGCGATCATGAAGTGTTTTGCTTGCAACAGCCCCAAACACACTGCTTAACTTATATTGAAACGCGCCTTAATAAAGCCCAAGGTAATCCTGCACAATGGTTTAAACTAAAAACCTACCAATTTGATTACTACTACGACTACCAACAGTTCGAAAACTTACTTAACGCAATTACTCCGTTTTTAGAGCAAGATAAGCTGCCCGATGTATTTAAGCTACAAATGTATTTTTATTACGCTAAAGCACTTAATTATATTGACAAAAAAGCAGAGGCTAAAGCGTATGCAGCAAAAGCATTTACCCAGTTAGACGGTATTTATAATGCGTTTGGCGATCCGCTAAGGCTGGTGGAGTTGGCTAACTTGCACTATGTGTTTGGAAGTAAAAAAGCCGCCATGCGTTTGCTAATAGATGCCGAGCAGCGCTTTGCAAAAAACAATGATCCTATTTTTCATTTAGAGCTGCATATTAACAAAGCGCATATTTACTTAAATTGGCAGCAATACAAGCAAGCTATACGTAGTAATTTAATGGCCTATAACGCCATAAAAAGCACAAATCATGTCGCTAAAATAGTGCTTACGAGTGGTAATTTAGCTTACAGTTATCATCAAAATAAAAATTATAAAGAGGCTATTAGCTATTATAAAAAAGCGTTTGATTACACAGAGCCGCAAAGTATTTACCACGCTATTTATAGCTTGCGCTTAGCGCAGGTATATTTACAAATAGGTAAAAAGGCACAAGCGAAAGAATGGCTTAGTAAAATTGATAGAAACGCCACTATGCTTGGTAAAGGGCATGCTGCATTGTATAGCAAGCTGCAACAAGCCCTAACAGAGTCGTAAGACTAACTAATAAACTAACTCTAGAACTTTATAAAAGATCTTATTGAGTATTACTTACTCTTCAACGAACGGTTCACCTTCTGTCATCCACTTAGCGGCTGGCTTGCCTTTTAAGTAATGATCAAAGTACTGCATCATACGTACTGAAAAATCGACCTGATTAGGAAACTTTTTCAAATGATGTGGTTCGCCTTCATATTGTAAAAAGGTCGCGTCTTTACCCGCTCTGCGCAGTGCTAAGTAGTATTGCACGCCTTCGTGCCAAGGCACTGCATCGTCTTTATCGCCAAACATAATTAAAATAGGGGTATTTACTTTATCTGCAAAAAACACTGGTGAGTTTTCTATATACAGCTCGGGTGCTTCAAATAAGTTTTTACCTATACGGCTTTGTCCTGTTTCGTATTGGAATTGACGTGCAAGGCCCGACTTTAAACGTATGCCACTATACGCACTGGTCATGTTTGATACCGGTGCGCCGGATACAACCGCTTTAAACATATCTGTTTGAGTGATCATAAATGCACTTTGATAACCCGCCCATGAGTGCCCTTGTAGGCCTATTTTATCTGGGGCGGCTATGCCTAAATCTATAAGCTTTTGTGTGGCGTTTATCATGGTTTGCGTTGACGATTTACCTGGGTGGCCTATTTCAAAGCGAATATCAGGCAAAAATACAGCGTAACCATTTGAGGTGAACATAGGGAAGTTAGGACGATGATTTAGCTCCATTTTAGGAAAATCATACATGCGCTGGCTCATATAGCGGTAAAAGTATACAACAACCGGTACTTTATCGCCTTTTTTGTAGCCTGCAGGTTTAATTAATACCCCTTGTAGGTCTTCGCCGTCAAAGCCTTTATAACTAATTAGCTCTGGCTTTTCGCCCCAGGCAAAATCAGCAATTTGTGGGTTTAAATGAGTCACCTTTTTAGGCGCTGAAAAGCTAAAATCAGTTTGGTAGTAATCAGGGAATTGTTGGTAAGTTTGCTCGGTAAATAGGTATTTATCGGCATTTTTTGCTTTTTTAACTACATCAAAGCGTTTATTACCGTTAAGTACTTTAGTGACTGTGTTTGAGCCTAAGTCGAGCTTAGCAACTTCACGCTGTTTTGATTGTAAGTTCACAGCTGATAGTAGCAACGTGTCGTCTTTATTATAGCCAACTAGGTTTTTATCTAGCTGAATTACGCGGTATTGGGTGTTTGTATCTTTACCGTTTGTAAGTTGGGTTGCTTGCTGCGTATTTACATCAAACGCCCAAATATCGTATTTGCTATACACTAATACTTGGCTGCTGTTATTTAACCAACCGGCAAACCCATAACCAGGCTGCGCTGACGGGTAGTCGTGCTTGTCATCTGCAAAGGTGGCATTAATGGCTTTGCTAAGCGCGGTTACTTTATTATTTTTTAAATTTTTAAGCTGAGCTTGGCTATTAGCAAAATAAGCAGCGTACTGACCATTTGGCGCAAGGCTTGGTGTAAACGGTGAGTTTTTAACAATGACTGTTTGCTCACCAGTATTTACATTGATGCTGTAGTAGTCGGCAAAAAAGCCGCCGTACATTATTTTTTCAAGATGTGCTTGGTTTGAATAGCCTAATACACTTTGACTACGGTTAGTGTTAAGCGCTAAATCGCTCACTTTTTCATTACTAAGCTGTACTGTTTTTTGACTATCTAAATGTAAAACTGCGCTGTAATGGCGGTTTTTATTTACCTTGTTCCACTGTTGTTCTTCGCGTGGTTTTATTTGAGCGTCGTTATTGTGCCAAACTTTCAGCCCTTTATGCTCACGAATTGTGTCAAAGTCATACAATGACGCTTGGTCGGTGTACTCTTTTGCTTTTACTTTTGCAGCAAGTTTTGGGTGGTTTTCAAAGTATAAACGCTCGCCATCTTCGGAGAATGTAATTTTTGCTGTTTTACCTATTACCCAGTCTTTATTAGGGGAGTCGATAGTGCTAAGGGTATTATTTTGCCAAAGTTTTAGTTCATATTGCCTACGGCGTGTATCGTCATTTACATAATTACCTAAGCTAAATGCTGCAATATCTTTACTTGGGTGCCACACAATTGTTTGCGCAACAACACCAGGCTCATCGATTAGTACACTTTGTGCAAAGTTGTTGTTTAGTTCAAGTAGTACAATTTGATTATTATTGCCATCGCTGTAACTTTGGCTTGCGAGTAACTGGCTGGCTTTAGGGTTTAGGGCGTAACTAAATACATTATTTATGCTATGTGTTGTATTGTTTTTTAAATCGACAATAACCAGCTCAAAGCTTTTATCTTTTTTATCTGGCGTGATCTCGCTTTTTTCTTCTGTTTTATTGTCGGTGGTTTCGTCTTTTTCAGCTTTTTGATCAACTCTGTAAGCAAGCCACCGGCCATTATCAGCTAATACATAATCTTTAACGTCGGCAAATTGTTGTTTTTCGCCTGTTTGAGTGTTGATGAGTATAAGGTTGTTTTTTAGCTCAGACTTCTTTTTAGCGGTCTCTTGCTCTAGAAGTGTTGGCACTTGTGTAAAGGCCACCCAGTTAGCTGATTTATTAATAACAGGCTTAGTGCCACGCTCTACAGTACTTAATAGGGTGTTTGTAGCTAAATTATAAACTTGGCCACTGGCGTTTCCGCGATATGGTTTGGCGCTAAAGCTAAGAATGTTTCCGTTTTCAGAAAGTTGCGTTTGCTTAGCGTATTTAAAATCAAATACATCTTTAAATGCTAACGCCTGCTGAGCAAAAGCAGAGGAACTCGCTAAGCTTGCTATAAGTGCAGAGCTTAAAAAGGTGAGCGTTGTTTTCATTATTGATTCTCGTTTTTACGGTGCTTTTAGGGTAACAACCATTGTAACGAGTTTGGCTTATATTTCGAGCGGATCAGATAAGCGGTATAAGAAAAGGGATGAAAGGGGGTAAGCTAAGCGCGATTAAGTACCGCGCTTAAACGAAGTGAGTAAATTTGTGTTATAGCCAAATTTTTTGTAGTTCAGGCCATTGTTTTTCAAATTGAGAGCTTGGCTTTACTTTAAAGTCGCTGCGTACAAACTGGTTCATTTTACCTTCAACATAGGCTAGTAAAAAGTTAGCCAGGGTAAGTTCGTCACTTTGGAAGGTTTTTCCTTCACGAAGCTTTCGCTCGCGCAGTACTTGTTTAAATTGCGTTTCTAGTTTTTCAAATAAACCTTGTACACGTTCGCGTAAACGCTCTTGCTCGCCTTGTAGGGCGTCGCCGGTAAGTATACGTGTAATTCCTGGGTTTTTTTCTGCAAAGGTGAGTAGTAATAATAAAATATTATAAACGCGTGTTTGGCTTTCTTTTTCGTTTTCTAAAATAAGGTTGATGCGCGATAAAAGTGTGTCTTCGATAAATTCTATTAGGCCTTCAAACATACGTGCTTTGCTTGGAAAGTGACGGTAAAGCGCCGCTTCAGACACGCCCACTTCAGCAGCAAGCTTTGCAGTTGTAATCCGTTGTCCTGGGCTGGTTTCTAACATTTGCGCGAGGGCTTGCAGTATCTGCTCTTTGCGATTACTTCTTTTTGTCGCAGGCATGAACCTTCCTTTTTTATTTGTTATTTTTAGCTGGGGCTAGTCATTTTCTGTTCAAATGAGTGGCTTATGTTAATGTTTTATTCAGTTTGTTTCCAGCATTTTTATAGATGTTTAGCGAGCTGTTCGATCACTTGATGCGCAATTTCTGTTTTACTTGTTGCTGGTAATTCTACGCTTTGATTATGCCAATAAAGTGTTAAAGCATTATGATCGGAGTTAAAGCCTAAGCCACTTTTTGATACATCATTTGCACAAATCATATCTAAGTTTTTATTTTTAAGTTTACCCTTTGCGTAGCTCTCTACATTTTGTGTTTCTGCTGCAAAACCTACTGTATAAGGGCGGCCTTGCTCTAAGCTTGCAACGGCGGCAATAACATCGGGGTTTTTAACAAGGGTAAGGGTGAGCTCATCGCCTTGTTTTTTCATTTTTTGAGTAGCTACATTCGCTGCTCTGTAGTCGGCAACTGCTGCACAGCCAATAAAAGCGTCAGAATGTACGGCATAGGCTAATGACTCGTTTAAAAGTTGTTCAGCACTTTCTATGTTTATTAAATTAGCACCAGCAGGGGCTTTAATAGTCACTGGGCCTGAAATTAAATTAACCTTAGCACCAAGCTCTAACGCAGCTTGTGCAAGGGCATAGCCCATTTTTCCTGAGCTGTGATTAGAGATAAAGCGTACAGGGTCAAGTGGCTCACGTGTTGGCCCAGCGGTAATGGTAATTGTTTTACCCGCTAATAATTGCAGCTGCTCTGTGGCCGTGCACAAAGCTACAAGCTCATGCGGCTCTAGCATGCGCCCAGCACCTACATCGCCACAGGCTTGCTCGCCTTTGCCAGGGCCCCAAATTAATACATTGCGAGATTTAAGCGTTGCCAAATTAGCTTGTGTAGCAGGGTGAGCATACATTTGCTGGTTCATTGCAGGCGCTATTGCTACTTTTGCGGGGGTTGCCAGTAATAACGTGGTTAGTAAGTCATCGGCAATGCCTGCAGCCATTTTGGCAATAGTATTACTCGTTGCAGGTGCGACTAAAATTAAGTCAGCCCACTTTGCAAATTCTATATGGCCCATTGCAGCTTCAGCTGAGGGGTCAAGTAATGAGTCAGACACTATCTCGCCGCTCACTGCTTGCATGGTTAATGGAGTTATAAAGTGTTTAGCTGATTCGTTCATAACGACTTTTACTTCGCAACCTGCGTCTTTTAAACGCCTAACGAGCTCTGCGCACTTATAGGCTGCAATACCGCCGGTGATGCCAAGTACAATTTTTTTGTTTGATAAGTTAGTCATGAGTGTTTTCAGCTTGAGTATATATGTAGGCTAAAATAACAAATCTTTGTGCTTTGAGCTAAGTTTTTAAGATTAAATAATCAGGCTAATTTTGAAATTTGCATTACAGTTATATGACTGTTTTTTAATCATCAAGGATGAATAATGCAATTAACTTCGTTACCTAATTCACTTCGCCCCCGTGAAAAACTCATTGCTAAAGGACCTAAAGCCTTGAGCGATGCGGAGTTATTAGCAATTTTTTTGCGTACGGGTTTACCTGGCATGAATGTTATTGAGCTTGCGCAGCACCTGCTTAACGAAAATAAAACATTGCATAATTTATTTAACGCCAGCCAAGATGAGTTTTGTGCGCAAAAAGGCTTAGGGATGGCAAAATATGTGCAATTGCAAGCTGTGCTTGAGCTAAGTCAGCGTTACATGCAGGAGCGCTGCCAGCGCGATGCGGTGTTTAATTCGCCAAATGCGGTATATGAATATTTAACACTGCAAATGCGTGGGTTACAGCAAGAAGTGTTCATGGTGCTCTACCTTGATAGTCAAAACCGTTTGGTAAAAGACGAAATATTGTTTTATGGCACGATAAACTCAGCCAGCGTTTACCCAAGAGAGGTGCTAAAAGCGGCCTTAAAAAACAATGCTGCGGCTATTATTTTGGCGCACAACCATCCTAGTGGTATTGCCGAGCCAAGCCAAGCAGATAAACTTATCACTCAAAAATTACAGCAAGCGTTGCAATTGGTAGACATAAATGTGCTTGATCATATTATTGTGGGAGGAGAAACGTGTGTTTCATTTGCACAGCGAGGCTTGATTTAACTTTGCTTGGTGAATAAGTGTGTTAAAAATGAGCTGTTTGAGGTGTTTTGGCAAATTAGTTTAATTTAAATGCAGTTTTTACTTTCCCTAAGGGCATTCGATCTTTATAATTAGCCGCTATCAAATTTACATATGAGCTGGTTGGATAGATCAGTATTTGATCTTTGCCTGTAAAAGCTGTATAAAGAGCGCCCTTCGATTTATCTAGGGCACAAATACATGGCCTTAGGTTAAATTAAGCTCGAGCGAAGTTATTGGAGATATATAGACATGTCTAAAGTATGTCAAGTTACAGGTAAGCGTCCAACGGTTGGTAACCACCGTTCACACGCGAGAAACGCGACTAGACGTCGTTTCCTACCTAACCTACAAACACACCGTTTTTGGGTTGAAAGTGAAAAACGTTTTGTAACACTACGCACTACTACTAAAGGTATGCGTATTATCGATAAAAAAGGCATCGACGCGGTACTTACAGATATCCGTGCTCGCGGCGAAAAAGTTTAAGGAACTGAATCATGCGCGATAAAATCCGTTTAGTTTCAACTGCTGGTACTGGTTTTTTCTACACTACCGACAAAAACAAGCGTAACATGCCTGAAAAGATGGAAATCAAAAAGTTCGATCCTAAGGCTCGTAAACACGTGATTTTCAAAGAAGCTAAAATCAAGTAATTTAGTTTTCTTTCAGAATTGTAAAAACCCAGCTTATGCTGGGTTTTTTGTTTTTTAAAATCACATACTCGTAATGTATACGCTAACTTACGCTAACTTACGCTAAAATTTAGGCAAAAAAAAACCTTGCAGGTAAAACCCACAAGGTCATTATTTTAAAGCTTAAAGCTTGGCAAACACGTCTTGTAGTGGTGGTACTACTTGCTTTTTACGGCTTAATACACCGTCTAGCCATACTTTACCTTCGCTTAGTTTTTCACCATAAGCTTGCTCTACAAGTGTTGCATCATCTGATGCGATTAACATTTGTGAGCCTTCTTTCATGATGTCGGTAAGTAGTAAAAATACTGAGTGGCGGTTACCTTCAATTTTTAGCTTAGCAATATCGGCTTCTAAGTCGGCTTTAATTTCGTCAAACACTGCAAGGTCGATTACTTCTAGCTGGCCAATGCCGACTAGATTGCCGTTCATGTTGAAGTCTTTAAAATCACGCATTACTAAGTCACGTACTGGCGTGTCTTCAACTGCAGACTTAACACGGAACATGTCCATGCCTAGTTCTTTAAAATCTTCAATGCCGGCGATCTCTGCAAGTGCTTCTACACATTTAATATCAGCCGTTGTACAAGTAGGCGATTTAAAAATAACGGTATCGCTTAAAATTGCACATAGCATGATGCCAGCGATGTCTTTAGGGATTTCTACGTTGTAGAAGTCATACATCATTTTAATAATAGTGTTAGAACAGCCAACTGGGCGAATCCAGCACTCAAGTGGTGTAGATGACGTTAAGTCACCTAACTTATGATGATCGACAACGCCAACAACGCGTGCTTGGTCGATATCGTCAGGTGCTTGTGTTTTTTCGGTGTGATCAACAATATATACATCTTCGCCAGCGTAGCTTAATTTAAGCTCAGGTGCTTCGAAGCCAAATTTATCTAGGATAAATTGTGTTTCTGGTGACACTTCACCAAGGCGTGTTGGAATTGCTGGCTCATCGATTTGGTTTTTTAAATAAGCCAGTGCAATTGCACCACAAATAGAATCTGAATCTGGGATTTTATGGCCCACTACATACATAGACATTGACGGAACTCCTTTAAATTTGCAGATATTCTACCAAAGTCTGTGGCCTTTAACATATAGACAGTGCAATTAAGTTTTAGTTACACTTTAAAATCTTGAATTTACTGGGTGTATAAATATGCGACTAGGCCGCAAAGGTTGGAACAACGTTATTATTTTTTCGATGTTGATTATGATCTTTTTTTTAAATGGCTGGCATAAGCAGTTTTTAGGGGGCGAGGACGGGCCTAAATTACAGCCTGTACTGCCATCACAAAGTTTTGTGTTAACACTGAGTTTTGTTGATCAGAAAATTGAACGTATTGGTACTAGTTGGCGTACAACCGCATTAAAAGAAAATACGCCAGTGAGCTGGGATGCATCACAGCAGCAGTTAGCTGAGCTAATCAATAGGTGGCAAACGGCTGCCTTATTGGAAGTAAATGAGTCGATGGTATTTAACCCCAATTCACCACTTTATGTTGCCACCTTTGAGTTGGCTGGCGAGCGCTTACCTTGGGTTTATTTACTTTATAAAGGCAGCGGGCAATATTATTTGCTCGAGAAAAATAGCCAGCGTGTTATGGGGCTTGATTTAGAAACTGCAAAGCAGTTATTTCCACGTGTTGATTTTTCAAAAAGTGAGTTGCATTAATGCCTGAATTACCAGAGGTAGAAGTTAGTAGACTGGGGATCACCCCACATATTGAAAACCAAGTTGTAAGCAAAGTTAATATTTATAATGCCAGTATGCGCTGGCCTGTGCCAGATGATGTTTATAAGTTAGAAGGGCTCAAGCTAGAGCGAATCGAGCGCCGTGCAAAGTATTTGTTACTGCACTGCGAATTAGGGAGTGCTATTTTACATTTGGGAATGTCGGGTAATTTGCGCGTTGTGGATAAACGCGAGCCACTTAAAAAACATGATCATGTTGAGTTTATTCTTAGTAATGACAAGGCGCTGCGATTAAACGACCCTCGCCGGTTTGGTTGCTGTTTGTGGCAAGCACCGGGGGATGTACATAAGTTGCTTTCAAAGCTTGGGCCTGAGCCGCTTACGGATGATTTTTTTGCAAAGCGTGTATACGAGCAGTCGCGAAATAAAAAAGTCCCCGTGAAGCAATTTATTATGGATAACGCGGTGGTTGTGGGCGTAGGTAATATTTATGCCAATGAGTCGTTATTTAAAGCGGGGATACACCCAAAACGCGAAGCAGGCAAAGTCTCGCTAAAGCGTTATCAAACCCTGGTTCCTATTATTAAAGACACTCTCGCAGCGGCAATAACACAAGGTGGTACAACCTTAAAAGACTTTGCCCAAAGTGATGGCAAACCAGGTTATTTTGCGCAGCAGTTATTAGTGTATGGGCGAAAAGGAGAGGCGTGCGTAACGTGTAAAACGCCACTTGAAGAAATTAGGCTAGGGCAGCGCAGTACGGTGTTTTGTAAGCACTGCCAAAAATAGCCATGTTATAGCTCAAAGGGTGCCACACCGACGGCTTTCATTTTATAGCCCACTTGGGCTATTTCGCCCGACCAGGTTTCAGTGCTGATAACGCCGGTAACTACAATCGCATCGTACAAGCTCTCTATGGGCACTCCGCCTTTTACTGTTACATGAACGATTTGATTTGGCGGCGGGGGCGGTACGTGAATACACGCGCCAAAGTAGGGCACAAGTAAAAACTCAGTAATGACTTCGCTGTCGCCCTCAAGTGGAACAACAAACCCCGGCAAGCTCACTGATTGCCCATTTAATGCTTCAACCACGGGAGCATCTAGCTCTGGTTGCACCCAGTTTTGCTCGCTGCCCTCGTGATTGGCCTGTGCTTGAGTATCTATTTGTACATGCCCTTGTGGGATTAAGTCTTCCCAAAAAATTTCTTTTGGTGGATTTGCACTGCTGTTAAAGCTAATAAGGAAGCAGCCCACTAGCATGCTGTAATAAAGCGCAGATTTAAAAAGTATCATGAAATTCCTAAAATTAAGTTTTTATACTCATACCATCGCTAAGCGAATAAAAGTAAGCGCGAGTGGCGGGTATTAAGCCAATTATAAACCCAGCGGCCATAATAACGCCTATTAAAGTGAGTTCATAGTAAGAGAGCATGGCTATATTAACGCTTATACCTGCATGGCTTTGCAAATAGCTACTACTAACAAGCATAACGCCATAATATAAACCACAGCCAACTAGGCAGCCTAATAACGTTGTAAATAACGACTCCATGCTTATGAGTGTAAAAAGCTGCCATGGCCTTGCGCCCACTGAGCGTAAAATAGCAAGCTCTCTTCGGCGTTGGTTTAAATTGGCCAGTAGTGTGGTTAACATGCCCAATAAACTGACCAATATAACAACGCCTGAAAACAGTAAGAGTACTTTTTCGACAATGGCGAGCATTTGCCACAGCTCTTTTAAGGTGACTGTGGGCATAATGGCCAGCAGAGGCTCTTTCTTGTATTGGTTAATATTGCGTCTAATTTGCAATGTATATAAAGGTGAATCGAAGCCCATTAAAAATGCAGTAATTTGATTTGGTTCACCGATTAGGTTGTTATGTTCATCGTGTTCATCGTGGACATGGTGCTCATCGCTTTCACCATGTTCAACATTCGATGAGTGTGCGCCGCCATGGATTAAATCAATTGCAGCTAGAGGTATGTGCAAGGTTTTATCTACTGGGGTGCCGGTGGCGTTTAAAATACCGATTACAGTAAACGGGTTGTCTTTATGATGGTGAAAACTTGTATTACCCATGCCGTGTGAGATTACTATGCTATCACCTAGTGTATACCCTAAACGGCTCGCCACATCGCTGCCAAGTACCACCTGGTTTACACGCTCAAACGGGTGGCCTTGTTGAAAACTTAACGTTTGCTTTTTACCAAAGCGATAGTGGGTAAAGTAATCGCGGGTTGTACCAATTACAGCTTGGCCTTTATGACTGTCGCCTAAACTAATAGGAATGCTCCATTTAACACCACGTTGAGCTGTGATGTACTGATAACTTTGCCAACTCACCCCATTATTGGCATGGCCTATTCTGAATACGGATGAAAGCAATAGCTGTATGTCGCCGGTACGGGCACCGACAATCAGGTCTGTACCGGAGATGGTATTACTAAAACTGGTTTTTGCATCCACGCGAATTCGCTCAATACTGAGTAATAGCATCACGCTAATAGCAATGGTAAACAATGTCAGTAGTACACTCGCTCGGCGGTTAAGCAAACTTTTATATGCTAATTTAGTCAGGATCATAACTGCTCCTGTAAGCTAGCTAGGCTGATTGCACGGTTAAATAGCGGCTTCAATGTTTCGTCATGGCTTACAAAAACGAGCGTGCTGTTGGCACGCTTAGCCTGTTCGAATAACAGTTTTATAAAGCTTTCTCTATTTGCGGTATCAAGTGCCGAGGTAGGCTCATCAGCAATTATGAGCTCTGGGCTACCAATAAATGCGCGAGCAGCGGCAACCCGCTGTTGCTGACCAATGCTGAGCGAAGCAACATCTTTACTATGATATGACTCACTTAAACCTAATGCTGTTAATAAGCGTATCGCTTCTTTTTGTAAGCTTGGCTTAGGCTCTGTTGTTTGCTGTAAGGCTTTTTGTTTTCTGCTTTTTGAAAATTCACAGCCAAGCGTGACATTCTTAATGGGGGTCAAATACGGTAATAAATTAAAGTTTTGAAAAATATAGCCAATATTCTCCGCTCTAAATACATCTCTTTGCGTATTGCTAAGTGTATTCAAATCGCAATTTAAAATACGTATGCTGCCACTGCTTGGTGTGTTTATACCTGCCAATAGCGCAAGCAGGGTTGACTTACCGGCGCCGCTGGGGCCGTGTAAAAAAATATGCTCACCTTTATCAATCCTAAGGGTTGGGATATTTAGCGTAGGCTTGGCGTCATTTTTATGCCATTTAAAGGTTACATTATTAAGCTCAATCATACTATGTGGTGTTACCAACCCCAAAAGTTGAATTCTTTACGCATTTTAAGATTTCGAAATAGGTTAAGAGGTTTAGGTTTTAGCTTTTCGTTTTTATGCAAAAATTCATTTGCAGCATTAAGCACACGTTGGCTAGATTTTCCATCCGTGTATGGGTGTAGCTCTTGGCAATAGTCTTCAATATATTGCATTAAGTCATTAGGTCTCGTTAATGCACGCTCAATTGCTGGCTCAACTTCATTTGCGTTGGTAACGTCAAGTAAATGAGGCATAGGCTTTTGATTACAAAAGGTAACTACAGGTTTGCGAAGTAACAAAAACATCAGTAACACCGATGAGGTATCACAGAGCATTACATCAGCTGCTTTAAGCAGAGGTAACACGTTATCTGTTTCAATAAAGGTTAAGTTTTTATTGCTTAGTGCTTTGTACTTATTTACCCATTCGGTTGGCATTTTAGGATGAAACTGCATTAGGATTCGCCATTTACCTTGTTCACTAAAATGCTTTATTTGCTCATATAGTTTGGGGGCTAGTGACAACTTACGAGAGAAGGTTGAACAAATAAGTAAAGTAGGGCGTGGATCGTTACTTTGGTATGGATTGCTTTGTGATTCGTTAAACAAAGGGTCAAGAGTAGGCCAACCTGTTTCTGTTACTTTAAAAAAACCATGTTGTTGTGCAAGTTCTTTAAAGCGCTCAGTTGTATTAGGACCTTGAGTGCAATATAAATCATAACAGCCCCTAATGGTAAAATGGCCTCTGTTCCCTTCAGAGCTTCGCTTTTCAGAGTTGAACCCATGAAAAACGGCTACTTTTTTACCAGGGATAAAGCTTGGAACAATATTGCCAGGAATATATGTAATATCGGGTTTCCAATTCCTTACATCTGTAATTGTATATAATCGCTGCTCGTCATCATTTAAAAAGTCAGAGTTTACCTCATTACCCGCTAAAAACCAACGTACCTCACCACCATGCGCTAAAATTTGTGCTTGTAATGGCCTTAAAATAGCGTACGAATAATTTTGCGAAATATACATTAGGTATTTTTTATTTGCGGTCGCGGTTAGGTAGTTCAAGCGGTACTCCTCTAGTTAGCACGCTAAGTTTACCGCATTATTACAGCCATATAAATATTGCTTAGTTATTTAACCTGAGCTTTGGATAATAAACCAGCAACTATTTTCAGCGCTAACGCCGTTGAATTTACTTGCAATAGGGCAGCTATCAACGCGTAAATTCGCCTTGTTATCATTGAAAACCTCTGGCTAGAGAAAATAAATTAGATATCACCATAATTCAACACGCCCTAGTAAATCTCTTAACCAAGGGTCAGGTTATTTAGTTTTCAGTGCTGATTGAGCTTTAGGGTAGGCTGATTTATTATATAGTGCTTATAACCCCATACCATACTTTGCTCTTTGAGCACCCCTAACCCCGGAGATAGCATGACTAGCTATAAAGTTTTAGACATTAACGATGATTTACCCATTCGCACTAAAGGTGACGTACACAGCGGTAAAGTTCGTTCGGTTTATTGGCTAACAGATGAAGACAGCGCACGCCTCATTAAAGAAAAAAACTATAAAGTTCCGCAAGGAACTGAGCTTGCAATTATGGTTATTTCAGACCGTATTTCTGCTTTTGATTGTATTTGGCAAGGCGAGAATGGCTTAAACGGCGTGCCGGGAAAAGGCATTGCGCTTAACTCTGTTGCATCTCATTGGTTTTCGTTATTTGATAAAGCTGGCCTTGCGGGCAACCACATTGTTGACATTCCGCACCCTTACGTATGGATTGTGCGCAAAGCAAGTACCGTTAAAGTAGAAGCAATTGCGCGCCAATACATCACTGGCAGCATGTGGCGTGATTACAGCAAAGGGATCCGCAACTTTTGTGGCATAGATTTACCTGAGGGATTAACGGCAAACCAAAAGCTTGAAAACGTACTAATTACGCCTTCTACAAAAGGGATTATCGAGGGCGTGGCTGATATTCCACCCGTTGATGATGTAAACATTACGCGCGCTAACATCACTGATAACTTAGATGTATTTAATTTTAAATCAGCTGAAGATGTAACTAAGTACGAAAAGCTATTAGTTGAGGGTTTTAAGCTAATTAGTGAAGAGCTGGCAAAGCTTGATCAAATATTTGTAGATACAAAGTTTGAGTTTGGTTATGTAGAGGATTTAGACGGTAACCAACAGCTTATTTATATTGATGAAGTGGGTACTCCTGATTCTTCACGCATATGGGATGGCGCGGCGTACCGCGAGGGTAAAATAATCGAAAACTCTAAAGAAGGGTTCCGCCAGTTATTAATTTCTAATGTGCCAGAAAGTGATGTGCTATTAAATAAAGACCGTATGAGTGAGCGCGAGCAGCTTGCTAAAGACTTTATTTTACCAGAATCGGTGATGCTTGAGGTGTCTAACACTTATGTAGGCATAGCGAGTAAAATTATTGGCGAAAATATTGTAATTCCTGAAGATCCTCGCCAAGAAGTGGTTAATATTTTAGATACTGATTACGGCCTTATTGTAAAATAGTACAACTAAAGTACTAAAATAAACAAAGCCCAGTCTTTATTTTTGGTTACTGGGCTATATTCCTTGCAATTAGTGCTGGTCTCTAATTAACTTAACCTAAGATTAACTTTTAGGTGTTGTTATGTTTAGGCAAGTGCAGCAAGTTTTTAATAAAAGAGGTTATTTACTCGCCGCTACTTTATTTTTTAGCCAAGGCGTACTGGGTGCAAATGTTGACTTAGTAATTCAAGACCAACATGGTCAGCCATTACCAAACGCGGTCGTTGAGCTTTATAAAGCGGCAAAGCATGAGCGCACTACGTTACCCGTTGCAGTAATGGACCAAGTAGATAAAGCGTTTTTGCCTGATTTGCTTGTGGTGCAAAAAGGGCAGCAGGTTAACTTTCCTAATAGTGATAATATTCGTCATCATGTTTACTCTTTTTCTCAGGCCAAGCCATTTCAGCTAAAACTCTATTCAGGTCAACCTAAAGAGCCCGTTACTTTTGATCGACAAGGTATTGTTGTACTAGGCTGTAATATACATGACTCTATGGTTGGCTATATTTATGTAGCCAATAGTGAGCACGTTTATAAAACCAACAATACGGGTAAGTTAACCTTAGACATAACCTCTTTACCGACTACGCTGAGTGTGTGGCATGCGCTACAAACTGCACCGTTGGAAAATAAAAAAATGATAACAATAAATAATAATGAGTTACTAATTCAAATAGATACATCCACCCCAGCCCCTAGAAATACGTTTGGTAATAAGTTTAAGGGCGGTAATGACTAACAGTTTAAAAAACCGCATTATTGTTTTGTGTGTAGGCTTAGTGTTACTGACCACTATGCTGAGTATTGCTAGTTTTTGGTGGTCCACAAGTAAATTTCAAGAAGAAAAAGTAAATCAAAACATTAGCGTGGCGCAAAATGTATACAAGCAGTATCTGAGCGCAAAAGAAAGCTTGTTGCTGACAGCTGCTAAAGTACTCACAGCCGACTTTGGCTTTAAGCAAGCGGTTGCCACTCGCGATGCGGGCACCATAAGTAGTGTGTTGTTTAACCACAGTCAGCGTATTGATGCAGAGCTTATGCTACTGATTGATTTATCGGGTAAATTAATTTCAGCCAATACTCATGCCGATTTATACCCTCAAAACTTAAAGTCGTTACTGGATGAGTTACTAACTTCGCCAGAGCAATCGAGCTTTGTCGTTCTTAATAAACAGCTATACCAAGTTATTTTACTACCTGTAAGGGCGCCTAGAACCGTTGCTTACAGCTTAGTGGGTTTTAAAATTGACGACGAAGTCGCTCTTGAACTTAAAAACCTAACAGGAATGCATGTCAGTTTTATTGCTGAGGAAAATAACTTAGTAAGGAGCTCTTTACTTGAGCGCCCAGAGGTTTTTGCACCTAAAAACTACTTTAATACCACCACAACAACGCGTTTGTTTGGTGATTACCCTATATATAAAAACCGAGACATCACGCTGCCCTCCCTGCAAGGAAGCTTAGTAACTATATTACTTAGCGCTGATTTAACACAAAGCTATAACGATTTTGAAAACTTATTGTTTACGTTAATTATTATGGCGATTCTAACGATGCTAGTGGGGGTTGTTACCAGTAGTTTACTGGCAAATAACTTAATCACTCCCCTGTCGCAGCTTGCACTAATAGCCAAACAATTTGCTCAAGGTAATTACGCGTTTGAATTTAATGCTTCTAAACAAAGTACTGAAATAGCAACCCTTGCTAACGCCTTTGATAATATGGGTAACGATATTAACGAGCGTGAACAAAAAATTAGTTTTCAGGCACGCCATGATTCGCTAACAGGTTTTTATAACCGCTCGGCTATGCTTGAAGTGCTCGACGATGAGCTTATTTCCTCTACACAATACACCCTTGTGGCTATAGATATAAAAGGCTTACGGCATATAAACGATAAACTTGGCCCACGGGTAGGCGATGAATGTTTAAAAGCCGTTGCCAATCGAATTAGTGGTTTTTCGGACGAACTTGGCGGCTTTCATGCGCGCATTGGGGGGGATGAATTTTTAACTGTGTTCCCAAGCGCCGCCGCCAGAGAGAAAAAAAGCGGTATAGTAGGTTTAATGGCACAGCTTTTAGCTTGCTATACCATTAAAACACTAAAAATTAACTTACGCTTTAGTGCAGGGGTTGTAGAGTACCCAACACAAGGGATTACCAGCGACGACTTAATGCGCCGTGTACTCATTGCTGTAGACAATGCAACAGATAGCCAAGACAGTATTCACTATTATCAAAATGGTGAAGACGAAGCACATTTAGACCGTTTAAAAATACTCGATGAACTAAAACAAGCCATTAACGATGATGATGGGCAGTTGTTTATGACCTATCAGCCCAAGTTGCATTTACACACACAAAAAATAAATAAAGTTGAATCCCTCATCCGATGGCAGCGTAAAGATGGCAATTGGGTAAACCCAGAGCTGTTTATTGATTTAGCCGAGCAATCGGGGCTTATTGTAGAGCTTACATCTTGGGTTGTTAAAACAGTGGTTTCTCAAGTGGCTGATTGGCAGGCTAAAGGAATTGAAATGCAAGCTGCCATTAATGTCTCGGCGCAAGATATTGCCTCCCCGAGTTTTCACTCTGCGCTCGTGCGTACATTAAAAAAATACAAGGTTGATCCAACCCTTATTACTGTTGAATTGACTGAGCGCGACATGATTGAAAACGAAGAAAAAGGCATAAAAGCGTTACAAAACTTAAAAGCCATTGGTGTCAAAATTTCATTGGATGATTATGGCATAGGGCAAACATCATTGGGCAGATTAAAAACTCTACCTATTGATGAGCTAAAGTTAGATAAGTGCTTTATTTTAAAGCTAGATGAGTCGCGTAAGGATCAATACATAGTGCAGTCGACTATTACCTTAGGGCATGAATTAGGCTTTAGTGTTGTTGCAGAGGGCGTTGAAAACAGAGATTCGTTAGATTTACTTAAACTTATGCATTGTGACCATGCTCAGGGGTATTACCTAAGTAAGCCTTTAAAAGCAGAATTGTTAGAACAGTGGCTAAAGGAATATTATGAAAAAAGTTAAGTGTTTATTGCTAGGGCTATTAATGACTTCGAGCTTTTACGGTTTAGCAAGCGACGGTAAATTGTTAGCAACCCCTGGGGTTTCGCAAATAGAAGGTAGCGGGGGCGGCGGTATTGTGCCATGGGCACAACTTGCAGGCTATGCCAGTGAAGACGAGTTCTCTGTAAATGGCTTTTGTAGTCATGCCGATGTAACCGATTACACATTAGATGTGTGTGGAGCGCAAGTTAACTTATTTAATCGAGTCGAGTTTAGCTATGCACAACAGCGCTTTGACGTGCCTGCACTTGATACCGAAATAGAGCAATCTATTACGGGGGCTAAAATTCGCTTATACGGCGATATAGTTTATAGCAAATGGCCGCAATTGAGCTTAGGGGTTCAGCATAAATCCCTTGATGATGGCGCTGTTGCGACTCTTGTAGGGGCAAAGGATACTAGCGGCACCGATTACTACCTTGCTGCAAGTAAACTCCATTTAGGCGCTGTAGGGGGGCTTAATTGGTTTTGGAACCTCACAACGCGCTACAGTGAAGCTAATCAACTCGGGTTACTTGGTTATGGTGGGGCAAATGATAATGCAAAAATTTTATTTGAAGGCAGCACTGCAGTATTTTTAAACCGAAGTGTTGCTGTTGGTATTGAATATAGGCAAAAGTCCAATAACCTTAATTTAGGTGAGCAAGACTGGAAGGATTTGTTTATTGCGTGGATGCCAAACAAGCACGTGAGTGTTACCGCCGCATACTTAGATTTAGGTAGCATTGCAGGTGCGAGTGATCAAACAGGGTGGTACGTATCGGTAACAGGGTATTGGTAATGAAAAACGTGGTTATTTTATGGTTATGTTTAAGTGCACTGGCTGGGTGTGTAAGCTCAACACGTTTATCTCTTTATCAACAACTTGATGGCCGGGCGGGGCTTACGCGTATTGTAGACAGTTTTATTTACCAGATAGGTAATGATGAGCAAGTTTTACATTACTTTGAGCACAGTGACATAGACCACTTTAGGGAGGGCTTTATTATGCATATGTGTATGCTAGTTGATGGTCCATGCAAGTACACAGGAGATTCTATGGTAGATATTCATACAGGGATGCATATAACTGAGAAAGACTTTAACCATGTAGTGGATTTGCTTGTTAAGGCTATGGAGGAGCAAAATATTAGCCATAGCATACAAAACGAAATCCTATCTAGAATGGCGCCGCTGCGTAGTAAAATTATAAAAATTTAGGTAACATCTATAATTTATTTACTTGTCGCGGTGAACCTTACTTTTGTAATAGTGTCCACTTAGTATTATTTTCTTAAAAACAATAATTGGCGCGCACAGCTTGTATGTCTTACCTATTTATCTCTCGCAAAAATGTACACGCAAAGTACTATAAAAAAATAATCAAAAAGCTGAGTATGGATTGCCAACAGCATGTTATGGGGGCGCCAAAGCTTTCAGCTATAAACTATTTAGCCAAAGCGTTTAAAGTTGATTTTACCGATGTTATTACTGCACAACTAAAACGTAAGCGCGCCCGTAACAACCTTTGGAACAATGCTTTAGTATCTGCGGTTTACAAGGCGGGGCTGCGCTTTTTTGAACGTTTACGTTATGCAAAATATTTAGCTTTATTAACTGAAGTTAACCCTGATGTAATAGTTATATGGAATGGTAATAAGCTGCCTAACACTACCGTTGCTATGGCTGCCAGGGCACTGGGCATTAAGCAGTTTTATTATGAAAATGGTTTGCTTCCGGGAACCACTAGTTTAGACCCCCGAGGTATCAACTTTAATGCGTCGCTAAGCCGAGATCCTGATTTTTATTTAAATTTTAATGTAAATAATGCCTTAAACTTTGATGCTCCAGCATTGGTCCCACGAGAAAATCATAAAAAACGCTGTGAATTTGCAGCTGAAAATATACCTGAACGTTATATTTTTGTGCCGTTTCAAGTGCCCCACGATACGCAATTAGCGAGTTTTTCACCATGGGTTGATTCTATGGAAATGCTATACGATGAGGTTATAAGCGCAGTGAAGGCGTTAAACGATCCTAGTTTAAAGGTCGTTTTTAAAGAACACCCCTCATGGCATAAGCATTACACTCATTTATACAATAAGGACCCCATTGGGTTATTTGCAAACGGGAATAAAACCTGTGAACTTATTGAATGCGCAGAGGCGGTAATAACAATCAATTCTACGGTAGGTTTAGAAGCGTTGTTATTAAATAAGCGTGTTATTACTGTAGGACAGGCCTGTTATAATATAGAAGGCTTAGTTAAGCATGCGGGTACTCGCGAGGAATTAGCTGCTCAAGTAGCAGAGGTCGCTCACGGTTGGTATTTTAATGCGCAGCTGCGCGATAAGTTTTTTTGCTATTTAAAACATGTTTATAGTGTGCCGGGCGTTTGGAAGCACGCAGAGGAAGAACATATCAAAGCAATCGAGTTACGTTTTAAAGGGGCAGATAAATTTACTCAATTCAGCAATATCGCAGCTGATTAGTTCTTTCAGTTGCGTATTAATTATTAACGTGTGTGATTTACCCATAGGGGCAATTTTTACAGCCATTTTTACAGCACGTTCCTCGTTTTAAAAAATACCACTTACTAAACACCATGTAGCCACTTTGCATGGTGTAATCTAGCCCTTCTATTAAGTGGTCATTACCTCTAAATTTTTTAGCAAACTCAATTTGTGCTTTTATTGGCTGCGTATAAATATGCGCTAAATAAGCGTTTATTTCATTAAGTGTACATTGCGGGCATAAACAGCTTGTTGCTGACTCTTCAAGCGGTAAAATAGCAGGTAATTGATTACACCAACATGCGTTTATATCGTTTACATTACAATCAAGCGCAGTGTGACATTGTGAGCAGTTTAATCTCGTCATTTTAACTCTTATCAGCAGTGGGGCAGCAAGAATAACAAATATTATGAATATACAAAAAGCATTGGCCGAATTTATTACTTTTGGTGAGCAAAGAGATGATGCTATTAGCGTGATTATCTCTACTCCCGCAAAGGAAAGCGCCCCCCTTTATACACTCACAAAACCGATATTGATTCACGTGCTAACACGCTGTGTAAATAACGAAATAGAGCTGGATGATTTAGAGTTATGGGCAAATGTTGTTGATTCTAGAGATGATATAGATAGCGGCGAATACGAAGGGGTTATTTTTGCGCTCAGTAATAGTGAGCAAATGGGAGAGCTTGATCGCCAAAAGCTTGAAAAATTATTGGCATTATTAAAAGAGTAGATATTTAGGCTTATTCACATTTTTAGATGTGGGCTTATTGCAGTTATATGTAGCGAATACATAAAAAAGCCGCATTTAAATTAAATGCGGCTTGGTATTTTATTTTTTAACTGACAAAGTGTTTACTTGTGGTATCCCAAGCATGTTTCTACTTCGTTTTTAGAGCCTAATATGACTGCCACACGCTGGTGGATTGCATCAGGTTGAATATCCATAATTCGCTCAGTACCCGTTGAGGCTATACCACCGGCTTGCTCAACTAGCATAGCCATGGGGTTGGCTTCGTAAAGTAAGCGTAGCTTGTTGGGTTTATTCGCATCTTTAGTGTCGGTTGGGTAGGTAAATAAACCACCACGGCTAAGTACACGGTGCACATCGCCAACCATGGCAGCAATCCAGCGCATGTTAAAGTTTTTAGCGCGTGGACCCGTATCGCCAGCGAGTAAATCATTAATATAGCGTTGCATTGCTGGTTGCCAATGACGTTGGTTAGACGCATTAATAGCAAATTCGTTGGTATCAGCAGGAATAGTGGCAAAATCTTGTGTTAGTAAAAAGCTACCTTGGGTTTTATCTAGCGTAAACATGCGTGTGCCTTTACCTGTAGTAAGTGCAAGCATAGTTGATGGGCCGTAAAGTACGTAACCTGCAGCCACTTGTTTGTGGCCAGGCTGCATAAATATACTTTGATCGGCGGCATCTGAGCCTTCAGGCGCTTCCATAATCGAAAATATAGTACCAACCAGTGAATTTATGTCGGTGTTTGATGAGCCGTCAAGGGGGTCAAACGCCACAATGTATTTAGCGTCTTGGTTACCTGCAACTGTGTAGTCTTCTTCTTCTGAGGCGATGGCTTTAACTGCCCCAGACTCCAGTAAAATATCTTTAAAAAGCTGATTAGAGAGTACATCGAGCTTTTTTTGTGTTTCACCTTGAATGTTTTCATCAAGCGTTGACCCTAATACGCCAGAAAGCGCACCTTGGCCAACACGAAACGATATTTCTTTACATGCTGCTAAAATGGTTCTAATTAACGATAAAAGTTCTCTAGGGCAACCGTCTTCTAGTAATACGGGTGGGAGTCTACGCATTCTATTTTCCTGATAACGTGTACTAGCTAATCTAAATGTGAGAGAGATTAACTTAGTGCGCTGAATTTCGTCTTAAATACCTGTATTGTTTAAATAGCACTGTAATAATGGTGCTACCTAATCGTACTTAAAACGCCAATAACAAAGATAAGATTATGAAAAAAATACCACTAATAAGTTACATACTCTTTACTGTGCTGTGCTCTATCATAACCCAAGCGCACGCAGCAATTAAGTCTATAGATGAATTTACTGCGCAAATGAATCACTTTCCAGGGTACTTTTCGTTTTATTACGATACGCAAAACGGCAAAGTGTTCTTAAAAGTAGATAAATTAGAACAGCAATTTTTACTTCAGCAGAGCTTACCTTATGGAGTTGGCTCAAACGATATTGGTCTAGATAGAGGCCAACTTGGTAATACGCACCTTGTGCAGTTTGAGCGTTTTGGCAATAAAATAATGCTGCGCGCTGTAAATACTTACTATCGTACTAATACCAATAATAAAGCCGAGCAACAAAGTATTAAAGAGGCCTTTGCATCTAGTATCTTAGCGGGCTTTAAAGTTGTTGCACAAGATAAAACCAGCGCATTGATTGACTATACACCTTATTTATTGAGTGATGTGCACGGGGTTAGTCGAAAATTAGCTGCACGTAAACAGGGTAATTTTAGCCTTGATGAATCACGCAGTGCTGTGTACATGAGTCGCTCGAAGGCGTTTGTAAAAAACACCGAGCTTGAAGCTGTATTAACGTTTAAAGGCACAAAGCCGGGTAAATTTGTTCGCCAAGTGAGTGCCGACCCGTTCGCACTTACGGTGCATATGCATCACTCCCTTATTAAATTACCCGATGATAATTACACGCCGCGCAAATTTGACCCGCAATCAGGGTATTGGAGTATTGAGCATAAAGACTATGCCGCTGCGCTTGATGAGTCCATGTTTGTGCGTTACATACCGCGTCACCGTTTAGCTAAAAAAGATCCAACTTTACCGATAAGTGAGCCCTTAGAGCCTATTATTTACTACCTAGACCCAGGCGTTCCTGAGCCAGTTAAAAGTGCCTTAATAGAAGGCGGTAAATGGTGGAATGATGCATTTAGTGCTGCTGGTTACAAAAACGCATTTGTAATAAAAGTACTGCCGAGTAATGCAGACCCTATGGATATTCGTTATAACGTAATTCAGTGGGTGCACCGTGCTACACGTGGTTGGTCATACGGAAGCTCTGTAATAGACCCTCGCACAGGTGAAATATTAAAAGGCCATGTTACGCTAGGTTCACTGCGTGTGCGCCAAGATATATTAATAGCCGAAGCACTTGCTGCTCCCTATTTAAAAGGGGACGAGGTAGCTAAAAACCTACAAGCAATGGCGCTTGATAGAATCCGTCAGTTAAGTGCCCACGAAATTGGTCATACACTGGGCATTGCACATAACTTTGCAGCCTCGGTGGGAGATAGAGCGTCAGTTATGGATTACCCGCACCCACTACTTAGCTTTAACGAGCAAGGCGAGCTTGATGTAACCCGCGGCTATGTAAGCGGTATGGGTGTATGGGATACCCAAGTTATTAAATATGGTTACAGCGACTTTACTAATCAGGACGAAAACGCTGAGCTTGCTGCAATAATAAAAGAGAACAAAGCCAAGGGCCTTGAATTTATATCTGACAGTGACGCACGCGCTAAGGGCGGGGCACACCCTACAGCGCACTTATGGGATAACGGTACTAACCCAGCGCAAGAGTTACTTAGAGTGCTTGATGTACGTAAAAAAGCGCTTTCGCAATTTGGCATTAACAACATTAAAACGGGCGATGCTCTTTCGCAGTTAGAAGAAAAACTTGTGCCGCTCTATTTATTTCATCGCTATCAAGTAGAGGCTGCAGTTAAACTTATAGCAGGGGTTAATTACGAGTACGAAACACGCGACAATTCACCTGTTAAGGGCGCACAAGTGGTTGCAAAAACTCAGCAGCAAGAAGCGGTAAATGCTATTTTATCCACATTAAAACCCGCTAATTTAATTTTGCCCGAGTCGGTGTTAGCGCTTATTCCGCCAAAGGCCTATGGGGAGTCTAAATCGCGCGAAAGCATAACTGGACGCACAGGTTTAACACTTGATGCAATGGCTTTACCAGAAGTCGCTGCACAGCATAGTTTATCTTTATTATTAAACCCACAGCGTTTAAATCGTTTGGCTCAACAACAAGTGCGTAATTACAATTTCTATAGCTTAGATGAGTTGCTTGAGCAGCTTTACAGTCACGTGTTTAATGTGTCTTCACCTAATACGATGAAAGGTAAAGTCACTCAACGTGTACAGTTTTTAACTGCAAAAAATATAGCCGATTTAGCGGCAAGCGATAAAGTAAGCCCAGAGGTGCAAGCGCAGTTACGTTACTACTTAGTTAAGTTGAGTGATGAGTACAATCAAAACTCAATGCTGAGTAACACCAGTGTCGGCGAAAGCGCGTTTAAGCAGTATTTAGCAGAGCAAATTAAACAGTTTATAAAAGCTGGTAAGTGGCCTGAAAACTTTACTAATTTACCAATGCCACCAGGCTCACCAATATAATTTTACGTTTTAACTAATAGTGGCTACTTAACCTAGGGTTAGGTTGCTAAATAAGTAGCCACGTTGCTGTGCCTAAAAAGGCAAAAATACCAACAATATCAGTCACAGTTGTTAGTACAACACTGCCGGCAAGTGCAGGGTCTATGTTCATTTTTTTCAATAAAATAGGAATACATGCGCCAGCAACACCCGCTACTACAAGGTTCATAAACATAGCAAATGCGAGCACGCCGCCAAGCATAAAATCCCACTGCCAAAGTGCAATTACACCAGCGATAAGTAATGACCAAATAATCCCGTTTAATGCGCCTATGGCCAATTCTTTAGCCATTAAAAAACGTTGGTTAGTTTGATTAATATGCCCCACAGCTATACCGCGAATAACCAGTGTTAAAGACTGACTACCTGCTACACCGCCCATTGAGGGCACTATGCCATTGAGTACAGCTAAAATAGGGAGAATGTCTAAGGTACTTTCAAAAAAGCTGGCCACAAAGGCAGCAGCCAGGGCGGTAAGTAAGTTAACGCCAAGCCATACTGAGCGTTTTTTTGAACTTTTTAAAACAGGTGCAAAGGTATCTTCTTCATCATCAAGACCCGCTAAGCTTAATAAGCTATGCTCAGCATCTTCACGTATAACATCAACAATATCATCAATGGTGACACGCCCAAGCAAGTGTGCGTTATCATCGACTACCGGTGCCGATATCCAGTTGTGGCGTTCAAATAATTGAGCGACCTCACTTTCATCCATCGAAATTGGGATAGACTCACAGTCTTCATCCATTAAATCTTGAACAATTTTTTCAGGCGGATTAGTTAAAAGCGTACTAAGAGACAATGCACCTAAAAAGCAGTTGTGCTTATCAACAACGTATAAATCATCAGTGCCTTCTGGTAGCTCGCCTCGTAGCCTAATATAACGCAGTACAACATCAAGTGTAACATCTGGGCGAATGGTCACCGTATCGGTGTTCATTAGCGCGCCTGCAGAGCGTTCTTGGTAAGATAAAGCCTGTGTCGCCCGTTCACGGTCTTGCGTGTCCATCGCGCTAACCACATCTTTATACACGGTGTCAGGTAGGCTACGTAGTACTTCACCTAAATCATCGTGGCCCATATCCTCAGTGGCGGCGGCAATATGTTCAGGTTCCATTTGTGCAATGATACCTAAACGTACATCTTCAGAGAGCTCTTCTAGCACGTCCCCTTGTACATCTGGGTCAACCAGCTGCCAAAGCATGCGTCTAATTTTATGCGGAGAGGATTCAAGTAAAAGGGCAGTATCACACGGGGCAGTTTTTGCTAGCATGCGTCTTACTTGAACAAATTGCCCACTATTAAGTGATTTAGTCACCTGTTTTAGTTGTTGCAGTGGGTAGTCTTGTTCAAACGCTTCTGGCATTGGCATCCTAATTTTTTATATACGAGGGGAGGCGATTAACCGCATTGTGATTAATCTAATTAAACACTATTCATTTACCAAGCTACACAAATCAGGGTATAAAGCGAAAATGTATGAGTAAGCTTGGTAATTAAACGTTTATTCTTGTTCGTTAAATCGCTGTGCGATTAATTGTCCGACCGCATGCAAAGCCTTTTCTGAGTCTGGGCCTTCACATACAACTTTAACTTCTTTGCCTTTACTACTTTCGAGTAGCATTAAGGCTAATACGCTATCACCAGCGGCTTCTTTATCATCTTGATGTAAGGTAATTTTAGCATCAAATTGCACAGCTAATTGCGCAAGGACCGTTGCCGCTCTGGCGTGTAAGCCTAATTTATTTTTTATTAAAAACGTGTCTTCACAACGCATAAATTACTATACCTAAACTGAACAGGTTATTATTTTAAGGTTACTTTTCTTGCTCACGGTGCCTAATTTTTACATTTGGATGTGTCATTGCAAAGCTCTCACCTATAGTTTGGGCTAAATAAACCGAGCGGTGTTGTCCACCCGTACAACCTATTGCAATAGTCAGGTAGCTGCGGTTATTGCGCTCTAAGTGTGGTAACCAAGTTTGTACAAATGTTTGAATTTGCCAAGTAAATTTTTGCACTATGCTGTGGTTTGCCAAAAAGTCTTTTACAGGTTGATCAAGACCTGTAAGCGGTTTAAGTTCAGGCTCCCAATGCGGATTTGGCAAAAAGCGAGCATCAAATACATAATCAGCTTCTTTAGGTATGCCGTGTTTAAAACCAAACGATTCAAACGTTACAATTAGTTGTTTATCTTTTTTTCCGAGTATTTTTTCGCGAATTGACTCAGCCAATTGGTGAACACTTAAATCAGTCGTATCAAGCATAAAGTCTGCGCGGGTTACAAGTACATCAAGCAGCTCTTTTTCTTTTTTTATTGCTAAGTCGAGCGGCAATGAATCGATGGATAAAGGATGTAATCTGCGTGTTTCTGAAAAACGTTTTATGAGTGTTTGATCATCACTGTCTAAATAAAACAGAGTGGGTTTAGCAAAGTCCGGTAGGTATTCAAGAATATCGTTAAACTCGTCTTGCTCTTTGGGGATATTACGAACATCGATACTAACAGCTATTTTGTCATAGTTATCTGAAACACTACGTACTAAAGAGGGCAGCAGGTTGACCGGGATATTATCTACGCAATAATAACCTAAATCTTCAACCACGCGTAAAGCAACCGATTTACCTGAACCGGAACGGCCGCTTATGATTATTAACTCCATTTATAGCCCTTAGTATTTACTACGATTGATCAACAATTACTTGATACAGTTCTGCATCGGTTTTAGCGCTTCGCAGCTGTTTGCAAAATTCTTTATTGCTCAGTTTATCAGCTATGGTTGCTAGAGTCTTTAGGTGCTGCTGGTTATCGCCATCTGGTACGATGAGTGCAACAAAAATATCAACAGGACAGTTATCAATAGCATCAAAGTTTACAGGCTTGTCACTAACGAGTACTAACGCAAGCGGTTCTTCTACGCCACCCATTCTACCATGCGGAATTGCGATACCGCGGCCAATACCCGTACTACCTAGTTTTTCTCTGCTGGCTAGCGCATTAAGAATATCCTGTTGTGGTAAGTAAGGGAGCTTTTCATGAGCAAGCTCACTGATAAATTCTAAAATTCTTTTTTTACTACTAAAAAGGACCGCAGCTTTGCTGCAGTCCTGGCATACTAATGTACTTAATTTCATAATATTAGTGTCTAGCAAGCTTCTCTTTATGTTTTATGACTTGACGATCGAGCTTGTCAATCAACGAGTCTATAGCAGCATACATATCTTGGTGCTCTGTTGAGGCAAATAAATCTGCGCCGCTTACATGAATAGTCGCTTCTGCTTTTTGGTTGAGTTTTTCTACATCGAGAATGACATGCACATTGCTAATATGATCTGAGTGCCTTTCTAGCTTTGCAAATTTATTATTTACATAGTCTCTAAGTGAATCAGTTACTTCTACGTGACGACCAGTTAGGTTTAGTTGCATAAGCATTTCCTCTTTGTTTTTTACGTCTTATATCAAACTCTTTCTCTGATTTGACGGTGGAATAGCTAGCGATTCACGGTATTTTGCTATTGTGCGTCTAGCTACTTTAATTCCTTGCTCTGCCAATATATCCGCAATTTTACTATCACTCAATGGTTTGGCTGAGTTTTCCGCGGCAATTAGCTTTTTAATTAAGGCACGTATTGCGGTTGACGAACATTCGCCACCGTTTTCGGTGCTTACGTGGCTTGAGAAAAAATATTTAAGCTCAAAAATACCACGTGGCGTATGCATATATTTTTGCGTAGTAACACGCGAAATTGTTGATTCGTGCATTTCTACCATTTCAGCAACATCGTTTAAAACCATTGGTTTCATGGCTTCGGGGCCATGTTCAAAAAACGCTTGTTGCTGTTTTACAATACAGTTTGTTACTTTTAGCAGCGTGTCGTTTCTGCTTTCAAGACTTTTTATAAACCATTTAGCTTCTTGCAGATGAGAGCGAATAAACTGGCTATCTCCACTTGATTTTACGGTACGTGACATGGCCGCATACTGACTATTTACGCGTATTTTTGGCATGCTATCTGGGTTTAGCTCTACCACCCAACGGCCCTTAATTTTTTTAACTGACACATCCGGTATGACATACTCAGACTCTTCCCTTACTATTGTGTCTGCAGGTTTTGGGTTGAGGGTATGTATAAGAGTCATGACCTCTTTAAGCTCGTCTTCTTTAAGCTTAGTCTTTTTCATTAATGTACGATAGTCGCGTGCCGCTAATAGATCAATGTGATCGGTTAAGATCATTTTAGTTTGTTCTATAAAAGGGGTGTCTTTATCAAACTGGTTAAGCTGAATACACAAGCACTCCTGTAAGCTCCGCGCGGCTATACCTACAGGGTCGAATAATTGAATACGTTTTAAAACGGCTTCTATTTCATCCAGTTCAACTTCAACGTCGTCATCGTTTTCTTGGTTAAAGCTTTCTAAAATCTCTTCACAACTTAGCGTTAAAATACCCGAGTCATCTACAGCTTCTACAATGGCTATAGCAATGGCTTCGTCAGTTGGGCTAAAAGGAGTAAGCTGAAGTTGCCACATTAAGTACTCATGTAGCGTTTCAGTAGAGGCGCCCTGATAAATAGACTCATCTTCTGGCATTGGGCCTGAGGATGCCGCAGGGGCTGCACTCATGTACTCATCCCAAGTTACATCCATCGCCATATCATCGCTAACAGTGTCTTTATTTAAAGCTTCACCACTGTCTTGCTCGTATTCACTGGTTGTATCATCAGCCGATGCGCTTACGGTTACATCATCCGTATCTGCTTTTTGTTCATTTTTTCCAGCCGACTCTTCCGTGTAATCTTGCTCTTCTACTTCTAATAGCGGGTTGCTATCAAGTGCTTCTTGTATTTCTTGCTGGAGATCCAATGTACTGAGCTGCAGCAAGCGAATCGCTTGTTGCAATTGTGGAGTCATTGTAAGTTGCTGGCCCATGCGCAGCTGTAATGATTGCCTCATGTATCTCTAACAATCCTTTTATGTTGTTATAATTAATATTAGCAGATGCTTGTAGGTGTGGCTTAAATGTTACAGCCTAAATTGCTCGCCTAAATAAACATCGCGTACAGTTTTGTCATTTAATACGTGTTCTGGGGTGCCAGATGCAATTAGCTCCCCATGAGAAACAATGTAGGCTTTTTCACAAACATCAAGGGTTTCTCTTACATTGTGATCGGTAATTAATACGCCAATGCCACGATTTTTAAGATGTTCTATTATTTTCTTTATATCTAACACTGAAATCGGATCAACACCAGCAAAAGGCTCATCCAACAAAATAAATTTAGGGTTCGCTGCGAGTGCTCTGGCTATCTCTACACGGCGGCGTTCGCCACCAGAAAGTGCCATACCTTGGCTATCACGTATATGTTGAATGCTAAATTCATCAAGTAAGTTGTTAAGCGTTTCTTCTCGCGCGGCTTTATTTAGCTCTTTGCGCGTTTCTAAAATAGCCATTAAATTTTGATAAACTGTTAGCTTTCTAAATATAGATGACTCTTGCGGCAAATAGCCAATGCCTAAGCGAGCACGACTGTGCATAGGTAATAACGTTATATCGTTATCATCAATAGATATTTTACCTTTGTCGCTAGGTACTAACCCTACAATCATGTAAAAGGTGGTGGTTTTACCTGCGCCATTAGGGCCTAATAAGCCCACTATGCTGCCGGCTTCTACCTCAAGGCCTACATTTTTTACAACTTGGCGGCCTTTATAGCTTTTTGCTAATAGTTCTGCTTTTAAGGTGCTCATGGTTGACCTTCGTTACCTGTTTTTTCTTTAATATTTGCTTCAACAGGCACTAAAATTGTGTGGACACGATCCGTTGAGTTTTCGTCTTTTTCTGCGCTAATAAGTTGCTGCTGCATATCGTAGGTAATACTTTTAGCATTAATTTTTTGACCGGCTTGCGCGACTTCGGCATCCCCAACAAGTGTTAAAAAGCGCTTTGCTACGTCGTAACGTACTTCGTTTGCACTGGCACTCATTACGGTACCATCGTCTTGTTTTTCTTCGAAGTAGGCAGGGCTGCCAGTGGCAATAAGCAGTTGTTTGTTATCCCCTAGGTCTTCACGTTTATGTACTTCGAGTCGGTCGGCTGTAATTTTGCGGTTCCCATGCACAATTTCGACGTTTTTTTCAAAAATACCTACGTTTTCTTTAAGTTGACCTTCTTGACGGTCTGCACTAATAGAAATTTGGTTTGCTGGCGGTTGAGCAGCAGGCTCAGCAGCAGAAGCGCTACATGCAAGCATCAGCGATGGGATAATAAGTATTTTAGAGAGTTTATTGGTCATAATATATTGTTCGCGTATGGTTAATTAGTTTTATTACTTCGGTTTTCAAATCGGCTTCAAGGCCTTTACCGATAATCTTTAAATTTGGCCCAGTGACAACCACTGGCTGCTCAGAGCGCATTGTTAGCGCTTTAATGTCGACTTCGATGTTGTCGGCATTGATGTTATCTATCATGGCGTTATCAACTAAATTTTTGGCAACCACGTTGCCTTCTAAAATAAGTTGTTTATCTTCGTAAAGCGTTGCTTCGTCAGCGTTTATTCGCCAAGTTTGTGTTTCGTTATATAAAGTAAAAATAGGTTTTTCAAAAAATGTAAAACCAAGTTGTTGGTACAGCTCCATTTTAGCTGCTGTAACTTTATGGCTAATTTTACCTTGCTCGTCATAGGCTGTTTGCTTAAGCTCTATAGCGGTGTAATCAGGCTTTGCAATGACTTCTGGTTCTTGCTCTGGCGCTACATTGCTTTGCGTAAAATAAGGGTACCAAAGCCAAACCATACAGCCGATGAATAACGCACTGAGTATAACGCGTGCTGCATTCATGAACTGGTACCTTGTGTCGTAAGTGCTATACCGTTTTCAAGCATGAGTAAATCTGTGAGCTCTCTCACTGCACCAAAGCCACCAGGCATTTGTGTAGTGTAATGCGATAAGCGTTTAATTAGCGGGTGCGCATCGTTTACTGCGACGGCAAAACCAACGCGCTCCATGACGGGCATGTCAGGTCCATCATCGCCAATATAGGCTATTTGTTCATCAGTTAACTTTAAAGTGTTTTTGAGTTCTTGATAAGCAATAAGTTTGTCTTCTTGGCCTTGATAAATGTGCTGTACGGTTAAGCTGCTCATGCGAGCTTGCACTATTTTTGAATGACGCCCCGTAATAACCGCGACTTCAAAACCGCTATTGATCAGTGCCTTAATGCCAAAACCATCTTTTGTATTAAATGCTTTTAACTCTTCGCCTTGGTTACCGAGGTAAATTCGGCCATCAGAAAATACACCATCAATATCGCATATGAGTAGTTTTACTTTTTTGGCGCGTGCTCTGGCATCATCGCTTAGCGGTTGATAGAGATCTTCAAATTGCATTTATAATACTCCTGCTTTTAAGAGGTCTTGCATATTTAAGGCGCCCACAGGCTGGTTTTGCTCATTAACTATGATTAAACCATTAATCCGCTTATTTTCCATTATATTTAGTGCTTCTGCTGCAAGCATATCGGCCGTGGCGGTGGTGCATGACTTAGTCATAACTTGGCTAATAGCGGTGTTATGTATATCGACTTTTTGCTCTAAAATACGACGCAAGTCGCCGTCAGTAAAAAGGCCAGCAAGCTGTTGATTGTTATCTACAATAGCAGTCATGCCTAGTCCTTTGGCTGACATTTCTATTAACGCGTCTTTAATTGTTTGCGTTACACCTATAATAGGGGTGTTTGTGCCGCTGTGCATTACATCTTTTAAAGTGAGCAACAATCGCTTACCTAAGCTGCCGCCAGGGTGAGAGAGTGCAAAGTCATCGGCGGTAAAACCGCGTGCTTCTAAAAGCGCAACCGCCATTGCATCACCCATTGCTAAAGTGGCTGTGGTGCTTGCTGTTGGCGCTAAACCTAACAAACATGCTTCTTGTTCTACCTTTATGCATACGTGCACATCGGCAAGTGTTGCCATAGTAGAAAGCGGGTTGCCCGTCATCGATATTATTTTTGCACCGAGGCGTTTAAGCACCGGAATAATATTTAGTACTTCACTGGTTTCGCCCGAGTTTGATATAAGCATAACCACGTCATTTTTGGTTATCATGCCTAAATCACCATGGCTTGCTTCGCCTGGGTGAACAAAAAAAGCAGGGCTGCCTGTACTTGCAAGGGTAGCAGCAATTTTATTACCAATATGCCCTGATTTACCCATGCCAATAACAATAATACGGCCTTGGCAATCAAACATGGCCTGACACGCATTATTAAAGTTTTCATCAACGTATTGTTTAATATCCGCAAGCGCTTGGCGTTCTATGTTTAATACGCGTAAACCTTGCTCTATAAAGTTTAGTTGTGCCATTGTTACCCTACTTGACTAAAAATATAACCTTGGTACGCCAAAAATGCGATGAGTAATAGACCACCTTCTACTCTATTGATACGCTGAGAACCTCTAAAGTTCAATGACATAATAATAAGTGCAAGCGTTGCACCTAACATAATAAGTATGTCGCGGTTTGCAAGTGATGGGTCGACCACTGATGGGTTAATAATACCTGCAAGCGGCAATACCGCTAGAATATTAAATATATTTGAGCCAACAATATTACCTAGCGCTAAATCGTCTTCGTTTTTAAGAACGCCTGCAACAGAAGCCGCAAGTTCAGGCAAGCTTGTGCCAATGGCAATAATAGTTAAACCAATAACTAAATCGCTTAAACCAAAGTATTTTGCTATATCGACAGCTGAACCAACTAAAAAATGGGAGCTTACAGGCAATAAAACCATACCAACAATAAGCCAAAATATAGCTTTTTTAGTGGGAACATCATTAGGGACTTCATCGCATGCTTCTGAAACAAATGGATCATCTTGGTTTTTAGCTCGTAGGGATACAATAATTAAACCACCAATAAACACAATAAAAGCGACTAATAAGGCGATACCTTCGGTGAGTGAAAAGTAGTTATCTGAAAACACATACCACGTAGCCAATGATGCCAACATTACGAGCGGCATTTCGCGTTTTAACGTACTTGAGGAAACACTCAGCGGGCGCAGCAATGCAGTTATCCCTAACACAAGTAATATATTTGTTATATTTGAGCCCACCGCGTTACCTACCGCTGTATCGGTTTTATTGGCCAGAGCAGCCGAGGCCGACACCATCATTTCAGGGGCCGAAGAACCCATAGCAACAACCGTTAAGCCAACTATTAAAGTAGGCACTCCAAAGTTTTTAGCAAGCGCAGCCGCACCGTATACAAATCGGTCGGCGCTCCACACAAGTGCAGCAAAACCAAGAATTAAAATAACAAACGAGGTAACCATTATGTTAAGCCAGATGTTCAAAATACAGATGGCGCGAATAGTAACAAAAGCCAACATGAAAGTATAAGCAAAAGAGTGGGGTCTACTATAGCAGTGCGCGAATTTTATGCGCTTAAGCAAAGGTTAAGGCAATTTACTTCAGCCTTACAGCGCTTTTTGTAGGCGTATTACAAAATCTTACGAATTGTTTTTTCCATCTTGGTTAAAAAACCCTTAAAATAGGAGCACGAGTGAACATTGTTACGGAGAGCGACTTGTCGCAATCAATAGTAGAAGTCAAGGATGTTAGCTTTTCGCGAGGCGATAGAACCATATATAAAAATATGTGTTTTAGTGTTCCTAAAGGTAAGATAACAGCGATTATGGGGCCAAGCGGAATTGGCAAAACCACAATGCTACGCTTAATTGGTGGGCAGCTTAAGCCTGACGCCGGCGATATTTTATTCGAAGGTGGCAGTATTCCTAAAATGTCGCGCAAAGAGTTATATGCGGCACGAACCAAAATGAGCATGCTGTTTCAAAGCGGTGCGTTATTTACTGATATGTCGGTATTTGACAACATTGCATTTCCCCTGCGAGAGCATACCAAGTTAAGTGAAGCGTTAATAAAACTAGTCGTATTAATGAAACTGCAAGCAGTGGGTTTACGCGGCGCTAAAGATTTAATGCCTTCTGAGCTTTCTGGTGGTATGGCCAGACGAGCAGCACTTGCACGTGCTATTGCGCTGGACCCAGAGCTCATTATGTACGATGAGCCTTTTGCCGGCCAGGATCCTATATCTATGGGCGTATTGGTAAAGCTTATTAAGTCATTAAATGAAGTGCTAGGTTTATCATCCCTTATTGTAACCCACGATGTGACGGAGGTAATGAGTATTGCCGATCACGTTATTATTATTGCCGACCAAGGCGTAATAGGTGCAGGGACACCGGATGAAATGCGAAATCATGAATCTCCATTAGTACAGCAGTTTTTAAAAGGGTTATCGGATGGGCCTGTGCCATTTCATTACCCAGCACAAACGTATGCTGATGAGCTGTTAGGAGAAAACACTTAATGTTGGATTTATTTCAAAAGTTAGGTCATAAAACGCTGGGGCGTTTTGCAGCATTAGGGCGCTCTGCCACCATGCTTTTTAATGCACTGTGGAATGTACCTAACTTTAAAAAAGGCACACCGTTGTTAGTGCGCCAACTTTATATGGTTGGTTCGCAATCATTATTAATTATTATGGTGTCGGGTTTGTTTATTGGTATGGTGCTTGCGTTGCAAGGTTATACCGTACTAGTAGGCTATGGTGCCGAAGACAGCCTAGGTCCATTAGTTGCACTTAGTTTGTTACGTGAATTAGGTCCTGTAGTAACTGCGCTATTATTTGCAGGGCGGGCCGGCAGTGCACTAACCGCAGAAATTGGCTTAATGAAAGCCACCGAACAACTCTCTTCACTTGAAATGATGGCAATTGATCCTCTCAAGCGCATTATTGCTCCGCGTTTTTGGGCTGGTTTTATTAGTATGCCATTGCTTGCACTTATTTTTTCTGCGGTTGCCATTATCGGTGCTCATTTAGTTGGGGTTGATTGGTTAGGCGTAGATACCGGCAGCTTTTGGTCGATAATGCAGTCGCAAGTATCGTTTCAAGAAGATGTATTAAACGGCATGATCAAAAGTTTTGTATTTGCCATGGTAGTGACCTGGATTGCGCTTTATAAGGGCTACGACTGTATTCCAACCTCAGAAGGGATCAGTAAAGCAACAACAGAAACAGTTGTTCACTCATCACTGGCAGTATTAGGGTTTGACTTTATTTTGACAGCGGTAATGTTTACCAGCTAATAGGGTATAGATAATGAATTCACGGAAATTAGAGATTTTAGTTGGCTTTTTTGTCGCATTAGGCATTTTAGCGTTTGCAATGTTAGCACTTAAAGTGGCTAATTCGGGTATTAGCGGGTCGGGCGAAACCTACACGCTAAATGCAAAGTTTGAAAATATTGGCTCACTTAAAGCGCGCGCACCGGTAAAAGTAGGGGGCGTAGTAATAGGACGTGTTGAATCTATTTATGTCCATCCGCAGGAGTTTTTGCCTGTGGTCAATATGACTATTGATGCACAGTATTTATGTCGTTTTTCAGACACGAGCTCAATCTCAATTTTAACATCGGGAATTTTAGGGGAGCAGTACTTAGGTATTCACCCTGTTATATCTCCTAACGCAGCGGAACAACGCTGTTTAGGTGAAACCGTGACCGAAAACGCGCAAGATCAAGCAATCGATGAGTTATTTGGCGTAGAAAGCAAAGCGCTAGGTGATGGTGATTCAATCACAGATACGAAGTCTGCACTTGTTTTAGAAGAGTTAATTGGGCAGTTTTTATTCAACCAAGGTAGTGAGTAATTATTATGTTGAAACAGTTTTTAGCCGTTATTGCACTTGGTGCAACCCTTGCTGTGCAAAGTGTTAGCGCAGCCGAAGTAAAATTGACAGATCCTAATAAAATGGTACGCCAAGTATCAGAGCATACTTTTGAACGCATTAAAAAAGATCAACCGCTTATCGTTAAAGATAAAGAACACCTTCGTGTTATTGTTGAAGAAGAGCTTATGCCTTACATAGACTACAAATATGCAGCATTACGCGTATTAGGTAGTGAAGTGTCTAAAGTACGTGCGATTAAAGATGAAGCGCAAAAGGCCAAAGCGATAAAAGACATCCAAGAATTTATTGGCGCGTTTAGAAGCTATTTAGTCGCAACTTACGCCGGGGTATTTACTCAATATACAGACCAACATGTTGAGTTTGGTGCAGCACAACCATTTAAAGGAAAAGATGTGGTTGTAGTAAAAACTAAAATCATTGAAGATGGTAAACCTGACATAAAAATTGATTTTAAAGTGCGTGAAGATCGCAGTGGCGAATGGCGTGCATACGATATGATTGCAGAAGGAATTAGCTTACTTGATGCAAAACAAAGTGAGCTACAAGGTATTTTGCGCCAGCAGGGTATTGCGCATGTAAGCAAATTACTAGAGCAAAAGAGTCAGCTACCTGTGCAATTTAGAGGCAACAACAGCAATGACTAAATTGGCAATTAGCCAAGTTGATGAGCAGCATTATAGGGTAAGTGGTGAACTTACCCGCAGCTCAATTGGCAATGAACAGCTTCTGAACGTCCAGTCATTAAGTAAGCATAAAACCATCTATTTTGACCTTTGTGAGGTAATGAGGGTTGACACAGCGGGCTTAGCTTGGTTAATTCACTCTTTTGCTGAATTTAAGCAACAGGGCACACGCCTTGAATTGCAAAACCCACCTGAGCAATTGCAAAATTTAATGCAATTGGGTCAGGTAACAACTTTATTTGAGTGAGAGTTATGGAAACTAGCCAAGTCGAAACGTTATTACGCGATGAACTTCAATTATCTGAAGTAAAAGTAAAAGCCAATGGTAGCCATTATGAAGTAATTGCGGTAGGTGAGTGCTTTGACGGTTTAAGCCGCGTTAAAAAGCAACAGCTAGTTTATGGCCCATTAATGAATACTATTTCAGACGGTACAATTCACGCTGTATCAATTCGTGCATTTACGCCAACTGAGTGGAAGCGTGAACAAAAATTTATTTTACCTCAATAGTTAAGGCCTCTTAATGGATCAGTTTGTAATTCAAGGTGGCACTTCACTTGCTGGTGAAGTAACTATTTCTGGCGCTAAAAATGCCGCATTACCAATTTTGTTCGCTGCATTGCTTGCTGACGGTAAGAGTACATTTACGAATGTACCTCGCCTTCGCGATATTGTAACCACCGAAGCGCTTTTAAGCACCTTAGGCGCGACCGTAAATTGGCAAGGCGATACACTCTACATTGACGGTGCAACCGTTAACAAAACACTTGCTCCTTACGATTTAGTTAAGCAGATGCGCGCTTCTGTTTTAGCCCTAGGGCCTTTAGTGGCACGTTTTGGTGAGGCGCAGGTATCGCTACCTGGTGGGTGTGCAATAGGCGCTCGCCCAGTTGATATACATATTCAAGGTTTAGAGCGCATGGGCGCGCAAATAAACGTTGAAAACGGTTATATCAATGCAAAAGTAGAAGGTCGTCTTAAAGGCGCTGAAATTTTTATGGAAATGGTGAGTGTTGGCGCAACCGAAAACTTACTAATGGCCGCAGCACTTGCCGATGGTAAAACGGTACTTGAAAACGCAGCATGCGAGCCCGAAATTATTGACCTTGCCAATTGCCTAATAGCAATGGGTGCAAAAATTACTGGTGCAGGTACAAGCCGTATAGAAATTGATGGCGTAGAGCGTTTAGACGGCTGTGAGCACAGTATTTTACCTGACCGCATTGAAACGGGCACTTTTTTAGTTGCAGCAGCAATGGCTGCAGGCGAAGTACTGTGTAAAAAAACAGATTATCATTCACTTGAGCCTGTTATTGAAAAATTACGTGCCGCGAATGCATTAGTTGAAGTAAACGATGACAGCATTTATTTAGATATGCGCAATCGTGAGCTTAAAGCCGTTAATATTAAAACCATGCCTCACCCTGGTTTTCCAACCGACATGCAAGCGCAGTTTACCGCGTTAAATGTAGTGGCCAATGGCAGTGCAACAATTACCGAAACCATTTTTGAAAACCGTTTTATGCATGTACCTGAGCTACAACGCATGGGCGCTAATATTCGTTTAGAAGGGCACACGGCTATTTGTGGTGAAACGCAAAGTTTAAGTGGTGCACAGGTAATGGCAACCGATTTACGTGCCTCTGCAAGCTTAATTTTAACCGGTATTGTGGCGCAAGGTGAAACGGTCGTCGATCGTATTTACCACGTAGACCGAGGCTATCAACGCATTGAAGACAAACTCAGTGGCTTAGGCGCTAATATTAAGCGCAGAAGTAGCTAATACCCATTCGCGATAATATTTATTTGCTTTGAGGTGAGGGCAAACTTGCTCGCTAAATTAAGTACACTGGGTTAAAGACAGTTTACTTTAGACATAAAAAAGGTCGGATACGCGTATTGCTATCCGACCTTTTTATTGTCACTTTGGTTAGAGTTTAGTCTCGAGTTCTGCAACTCTAACCATTATTTTTTTTATTTTACCGTTTCGATACAGCTCAAATTCTATTTCTTTACCGGGCTGTGTATTGCCTATTTTTTCGAGTACTTTTTGCGGTTTGGCAACGCTTAATCCTGCAATTTTAATAACAATATCTTGCTCTTCAATGCCAGCTTGCCATGCAGGGCCTAATGGGTCTAAATTGGTGATTCGCATGCCTGCAACCGGTGTTAGACTGTCGTTTACTTCTTTGCCTGTGCTATCAACAGCCGTGCCTTCAAACCCTAAATAACCACGTACTACACGGCCATGGCGTATCAGCTTTGCCATTACTTCTTTAGCCAGCGAATAGGGAACAGCAAAAAATATTCCTTGGATATTTAGGTTTTCACGGGTTTTAAACTGCGCAGAAGTAATTCCCACTAAATCACCATTAGAATTAACTAAGGCGCCACCAGAGTTACCTACATTTATAGCGGCATCCATTTGTAATAGGTTGTTGTAAGGGCTATCGGTAATTTTTTGTTTACCGGTGGCGCTGATAATACCTTGAGTGATGGTTTGCCCTAAATTGAGTGGGTTACCTATGGCTAGTACTACATCGCCTACACTTGTGGTGTAATTGTCGTTTACCGGAATAACGGGCAGGTGATCGGCGTTAATTTTTAATAAGGCTAAGTCGGTAATAGTGTCAAAGCCAATTAACTGCACATCAAAAAAGCGTCGGCCATCGGTTAATATAACCAAAATTTGATCTGCATTATTTATGACGTGGTAGTTAGTTAAAATGTAACCATCTTGGGTCATAATAACCCCAGAGCCCAGCTCTTGAACGGTGTTTTGTTGCTTATACCTAGGCTCTTTAGAAATACTTTCTGAAAAAATAGTCACCACCGACGGTGCAGCACGTTTAACCGCGTCAGCAAAACTAAGATGATTTGAGCTCATAGCACTGGGCAAGGGAACATTAGGGAGTAAAGAGGCGCGCATATTAGGGCTGAAAAAAACCACTAAAAAAGCGATACCTAAACCGACAAACAAGGGGGGAAGTACAAATTTTAGTAATTTCAGCACGAGATTCTTATTGTTAGTGAGCAATTCTTTATGATGGCACAAAAAAAATAACAGCGGCAAGTGCTGCTGTTATTTTTATTGCTTATTTATAGTGTGTTACTTATTGAATAAGTACAAAGATAGACTCTCTACCACGTTTAACGCCAAGTACAATATTACCTTGGGTATCTTCGATAATTTTGTTCATTTGACGAATGTTTTCTACACGTTGGCGGTTAACTTGTACAATAATATCACCTTCTTCAAGACCTACGCGTGCCGAAGGAGAGCGCGGATCTACTGTGGCGACTTCAATACCTTTAGTGCCATTTTTTTGCACGTTTTCAAGCGTTGCACCTTGGAATGCAGGATGCAGTTCATCGCCTGCAGCTGTTACACCCGATGCGCCATCAAGGGTCACTTTAATGGTTTTTACTTTGCCATCGCGGTAAATACCTAATTTAACTTCACGGCCTTCACCTAAAGTCGCTATTTTGCTACGCAGCTCGTGGAAGCCACTAATATCGCTACCATTAATACTAATAATAACATCGCCTGCTTTAATACCTGCTTTACTTGCTGCGGTATCATCCATTACTTGCATAACGTAAGCCCCTTGTTTAACGTCAAGTTGCTGTGCTTTTGCAAGGCCTGCATCAAGTGGGCGGCCAGAAATACCCAGGGAGCCACGGCGAACTTCGCCATGTTCAATAATTTGGTCAACTAGGTTTTTCATCATATTTGATGGAATAGCAAAGCCAATACCTACATTTCCACCCGAGGCACCTAAAATAGCAGTATTAATACCAATGAGTTCACCATTTAGGTTTACTAAGGCGCCTCCTGAGTTACCTTGGTTAATAGCCGCATCGGTTTGAATAAAGTCTTCGTAGCCTTCAATATTTAAACCACTACGCCCTAATGCACTTACAATACCTGAGGTTACGGTATGGCTTAAACCAAATGGATTACCGATGGCCACTGCAAAGTCGCCGACACGCAATTTATCTGAATTGGCTAATTTAACCGCGGTTAAGTCATCTGCATCTATTTGTAATAATGCAATATCAGACTCTTTGTCTGTGCCTATTTTAGTCGCTTCAAATTCACGGCCATCTTCTAGCGTCACCACCATTTTTTCGGCATCTTGAATTACGTGATTATTTGTTACGACATAACCTTCATCGGCATCAATAATAACCCCTGAACCCAACCCGCTAAATTGACGTTTTTGGCTACGTGGTTGAGGGTTGCCAAAAAAGTATTCAAGGGGGTCTGCACGACGACGTACTTCTTTTGACCCAGAAACCTGAATGCTCACAACGCCTGGAGTAATTTGCTCAAGCATAGGCGCCAGTGTAGGTAATTGTTGGCCGTTAACAGCAATAGGTAGTTTTGCATAAGAGGCCATAGGGCTTAATAATAAGCTTGTAGATAAGATTGCAGCACTAATAAGTGATAATTTCATTTTCATAGTCAGGGTGTACTCCACATCACAGGAAAAGCAAAAAGGCTGCATAAGCAGCCTCTTCGAATTTAAATATAAAGCTGTTACATTTAAAGACTATGGGGTCAAAAAAAAGTTCCTCAAGATAGCACTAACATTTTAGCGTGCATCGTATGTTAAGAGGCTTTTGCTGTTTTTGAATCGCTATCTTGCCCTGCAAACAAACCAGACTCGCCCGATACGTAATCGGCAGGTTGTGCCTGTGCAGATGAACGGTCAACTTCGCGTTCTTTTAAAGACGCTTGTAATTGCTCGGTTGTTTCTTTAGAGAAAAACGGCTCACTAGGGGCTTTGTTTTTATCATCAAGTAATAGTTGATTAGTTTCTTCAACATGGCTGAGTAGTTGGTCGTAATTTTCTTTCATTTTATTCACAAGCTTACCGGTGCTTGCTAAATGATCAGCCACATCTTGGCGATACTGCTCAAGCGCGTTTTGTGCTTGCTCGGCTTGTTCTTTTAATTCATCTTGCTTAAATTGTTTTTTAGTAACGAATGCACCAACAAAAAATGCCACTACAGCAGTAATAACAATTAAACCTACCCACGTAACTGTGCCCATAACTTTACCCCTTTGGGAAAAAATATCTAATAATGCCTGATTCAAATATAAATCATCCTGTAGGTAATATACCCCGAGTTAAGATGCGTGTTAATATGCTGAGCAAATTAAACTGTGTTTAAAATGTAATTAGATATGACTCCTTGGCAAACTTACCAGCAAGATCTTAAGCGCGATGACTTTGTACATGACCAAGCACAAGAAAATGCAGTGCGCCATTTACAACGTTTATACGATGACCTGACAAATAAAAAACCGCAGCAGCAAGGTTTTTTTGCAAAGTTGTTTAATAAAAACAAACCTGAGCCAATAAAAGGGCTTTATTTTTGGGGCGGTGTAGGGCGTGGTAAAACCTACCTAGTCGATACCTTTTATGAAGCACTGCCAGGTGAGCGTAAAATGCGCGTGCATTTTCATCGCTTTATGCATCGAGTTCACGATGAACTAAAAAAACTCAATAATAAAAGTAACCCGCTAGAAATTGTTGCCGACATATTTAAAGCCGAAACTGACATTATCTGTTTTGATGAATTTTTTGTGCAAGATATAACCGATGCCATGTTACTCGGCGGCTTAATGCAGGCATTATTTGCACGCAATATCGTATTAGTCGCTACCTCTAATATAGTACCTGATGATTTATATAAAAATGGCCTGCAACGTGCGCGTTTTATTCCGGCCATTGAACTGGTAAAAGCGAACACAGAAATAGTAAATGTAGACTCTGGTATTGATTATCGCTTGCGTACACTTGAGCAAGCCGAAATATTTCACAGCCCGCTAGATGAGCAAGCCGATAAAAACTTATTTGAATATTTTGATAAACTCTCGCCAGAGGCGGGGGAGCTTGATCAACCCATAGAAATAGAAGGGCGCTTAATCAACACGCGTAAAGTAGCTAAGTGCGTAGTGATGTTTGAATTTAGCGAACTGTGCGAAACCGCACGTAGCCAAGTCGATTACATGGAAATTAGCCGTTTATATAACACCGTTATACTTTCTAATGTAAAGCAGCTTGGGCAAAATAATGACGATGCAGCTAGGCGCTTTATAGCCTTAGTGGATGAATTTTACGAGCGCCATGTCACCTTAATTATTTCGGCTGAAAAGCCGATTACTGAGCTATATACGCAGGGCAACCTTAACTTTGAATTTAAACGTTGTATTAGTCGCCTTCAAGAAATGCAGTCATTAGAGTATTTAGCAAAAGAGCATTTATCGTAGCGCCAGTTAATAAGCGCGTAATAACTCTTTTTACTGGCCTTATTATGTTTTTATATCAATACATAATTTTTTGTAATTTTCTTGTGGAAAAAACAACCGCTCGGTAGCAATGTGTTTTAAGTGCTGGTATACTCCCGCGTCTGCCACGTTGCGTTCTATGTCCTCATATAGTTTAGCCACTTGTGAGCGGCGCTAAAGTCTAAAACTCGAAGGGGTTATAGCATACTTAGAGCGGTAGTTAATAATAACTGCCTGTGGTTTTAATTGAAAAACATTGGATTTTTATAAATGAAAACGTTTGTTGCTAAACCAGAAACAGTAAAACGTGACTGGTACGTAGTTGACGCTGAAGGTAAAACTTTAGGTCGCATCGCTACTGAAATCGCTCATCGCCTACGCGGTAAGCATAAAGCTGAATACACTCCACACGTAGATACTGGTGATTACATCATCGTTATCAACGCTGAGAAAGTTACTGTAACTGGTAACAAATTCAAAGATAAAGTGTACTACGCTCATACTGGTTTCCCAGGTGGTCTTAAGTCTACTACTTTTGATAAACTTCAAGCTGCAAAGCCTGAAATGATCATCGAAAAAGCTGTTAAAGGCATGTTGCCACGTGGTCCTTTAGGCCGCGCAATGTACCGTAAACTTAAAGTTTACGCAGGTACTGAGCACAACCATGCTGCACAACAGCCTCAGGTTCTAGACATTTAAGGAGCACTATCATGGCAAATCAATACTACGGTACAGGTCGTCGTAAAAGTTCAAGTGCTCGCGTATTCTTACGCCCAGGCACTGGTAACATCGTAATCAACAAGCGCTCTTTAGAAGAGTACTTTGGTCGCGAAACAGCACGCATGGTTGTTCGTCAAGCTCTTGAGCTTGTTGACATGACTGAAAAATTTGACCTTCACATCACCGTTGCCGGTGGTGGTACAACTGGTCAAGCTGGTGCTATCCGTCACGGTATCACTCGTGCACTTATGGAGTTTGACGAGTCATTACGTCCACAACTTCGTAAAGCAGGTTTTGTTACACGTGATGCACGTAAAGTTGAACGTAAGAAAGTGGGCCTTAAGAAAGCGCGTAAGCGTCCACAGTTCTCAAAACGTTAATTTTTACGTTATCAAGAATTCAAAAACCCAGCTTATGCTGGGTTTTTTGTCTTTGGCATTTAAATTTAAGTACTTACCTACCTCCAGCCGCCTTTTTTAAGGCCAGGCGCTGATCATATTTTGTATTTACCGCGTATTTAATGTACGAAAGTTAAAAAATACCCATTTCACTGCAAAAAAGTTAAATAATTATCGTAATTAGTGTAAATCCATCAGTTAATTGGTGGAATTTTTTGCTACAATTGGCTGGCAAGTAGTATGAGCAAGTTCAACATCACCATGTACAGTTTATCTGTTTCCTCTTAGTGGGGTTGATCTTGGTCAGTATATTGTTTTTACAGAAGCGCTATTATAGTCATTCGGCTTTATTCTCGAGCTTACTTTATCAACCTGTTGATCAAGTCGGGTTATTCGAGCGTGAGGCTGTGAATAACCTTGTTTTAATCAAGGGTTTTAATTATGATCGCTTCTATTTTAAAAATTTCGAAAAATTAACCTGCTGTAACTGATGTTCTCAATATAGCAAGTGTTGAGAATCATAGTGGAGATAAGTGGATGAGCAATGCGCCTGTAGACAATGGCCGACGTCGCTTTTTAACCATAGCTACCTCTGTTGTAGGTGGTGTTGGTGCGGCTGGGGCTGCTGTTCCTTTTATTGCGTCTTGGAATCCAAGTGAGCGAGCTAAATCTGCGGGTGCGCCTGTAGAAGTAGATATCAGCAAACTTGAGCCAGGGCAATTAATACGTGTCGAGTGGCGTGGTAAACCTGTATGGGTTGTATCACGTACCCCTAAAATGCTTGAGCAGATGAAAGAACATGAAGGTCAACTTCGTGATCCGCAATCGCAAGAGCCACAACAACTAGAATCATCAACAAATGATTACCGTTCATTACGCCCAGAGGTTTTTGTCGCTGTGGGTATTTGTACGCATTTAGGGTGTTCTCCAGGCTTTTTCCAAGGTAACTTTAGTGAAAAAGTTGAAGGGACAGATGATGGTTTTTACTGTCCATGTCACGGTTCTAAATTTGATATGGCTGGGCGAGTATTTCAATCAGTTCCTGCACCATTGAACTTAGAAGTACCACCTTATACTTTTCTTGATGAAACCACTATTTTAGTGGGCGAAGAAAAAGGGGTAGCCTAATGTTTGGTAAAATTGTTAGTTGGATTGACGACCGTATCCCAATGACACGTGTTTGGAACATGCACATTGCACAGTATCCAGCACCTAAAAACTTTAACTTCTGGTACTTTTTTGGCTCGCTAGCCATGTTAGTACTAGTAAACCAAATACTTACTGGTATTTGGTTAACGATGAACTTTGTTCCCTCTTCTGAAGGCGCTTTCGCATCAGTAGAGTACATCATGCGTGATGTTGAATACGGTTGGTTATTGCGTTATTTACACTCAACGGGTGCATCTGCGTTCTTCATCGTTGTTTATATGCATATGTTCCGTGGCATGATCTACGGCTCTTACCAAAAACCACGTGAATTACTGTGGTTGTTCGGTATGTTTATTTTCTTAGCATTAATGGCTGAAGCCTTCATGGGTTACTTACTACCATGGGGTCAAATGTCGTTCTGGGGTGCGCAGGTAATCATTTCGTTATTCGGGGCTATTCCGGTAATTGGTGATGACTTAACACTTTGGATCCGTGGTGACTACGTAATATCGGGTGCAACGCTTAACCGCTTCTTTGCATTACACGTTATTGCACTACCATTGGTTATTGTAATTTTAGTGTTCTTACACATTGTTGCGCTACACGAAGTGGGCTCTAACAACCCTGACGGTGTTGAAATAAAACGCAAAAAAGGCACTGTGGCTGAAGAAGATAAGCCTAAATTTAAATTCCATGAGTATTACACCAACAAAAAAGACATTGTTGATGCGATACCGTTCCACCCGTACTACACAGTAAAAGATATTGTGGGTGTGGTTGGTTTCTTAATCTTGTTCTGTTGGGTTGTATTCTTTATGCCTGCGATGAATGGTTTCTTCCTAGAAGCGCCAAACTTTGAAGCAGCAAACCCACTTAAAACGCCAGAACACATTTTCCCAGTTTGGTACTTTACGCCATTCTATGCAATCTTACGTGCAATCCCTGATAAGCTTATCGGTGTTGCGGCAATGGGTGCGTCAATTGTGGTACTCGCATTGTTACCGTGGATTGACCGTGGTCGTGTTAAATCGGTTCGTTACCGTTGTGGTTTCCACAAATGGAACATTGCAGGTTTTGTTGTAACTTTCGTTCTTTTAGGTTGGGTGGGTGCAACTCCACAAACTGATATGAAAACGATAATTTCTCAAATCTGTACTGTGACTTACTTTATGTTCTTCGTACTGTTGTTTATATACAGTAAGAATGAAAAAACTAAGCCATTGCCTGAGAGGTTAACGAAATGATGAAAAAGCTACTTATTGGTGTATTTGCTTTATCAGTAAACTTGCTGCCTAATATGGTTATGGCTGCGGGTCCTTCGGTTCCTCTTATGGAAGCAGGTAACGATATATCTGATCAGCCTTCTTTACAGCGCGGCGCAAAGTTGTTCATGAACTACTGTCTTGGTTGTCACCAAATGCAGTATCAACGTTATGAACGTACTTTCCGCGATATTGGTATTCCGACAGAGCTTGGTAAAGAGCAACTAATTTTTGACGGTTCAAAAGTAGGTGGTCATATCCTTAACGCTATCGCAAAAGACGATGCTGCAAAATGGTTTGGTGCGGCTCCGCCGGATCTAACAAATGTGGCACGTGTGCGTGGTAGTGATTGGATTTATACTTACTTAAAATCGTTTTACAAAGACGAATCACGTCCGTTTGGTGTTAATAATACGTTATTTCCATCAGTAGGTATGCCGCATGTTCTTCAAGAGCTACAAGGTTTACCTACACCTATTACTGAAGAAGTAGAACAACATGGTGAAACAGTCATCAAGGTTGTTGGTACTGAAACAGATGGTAAGGGCGAGCTAAGCGTTGATGAATACGATCAAGCTGTTCGTGATTTAACGAATTTCTTAGAGTATGTAGGTGAGCCTACACGCCTTGAGTCAGAAGCGTTAGGTATTAAGGTAATCGGGTTTTTAGTTATCCTGTTTATCTTGGCATTTATGCTTAAGAAAGAATACTGGAGAGATGTTCATTAATTTGAGCATTTTACAAGGTAATTTTGCAATAGGGGCTTAAGCCCCTATTGCTGTTTTAGTTATTTAATGGAGGTATAGGCATGGCCGTAGCTGCCAATAAGCGCCCTGTAATGACCCTTTTTTCTGGTGCTAACTGTATGTATAGCCACCAAGTACGTATTGTACTTGCAGAAAAAGGTGTAAGTGTAGATATTCATTTGGCTGAAAAGGATAACTTGCCAGAGGCACTTCACGAAATTAACCCTTATGGTACAGTACCAACACTGATTGACCGTGAGCTTGGCTTATATCAGGCAAACATCATCATGGAATACCTTGATGAACGTTTCCCTCATCCTCCACTAATGCCTGTTTATCCGGTAATGCGTGGTCGTAGCCGTTTAATGATGCACCGTATTGATACTGATTGGTACAGCTTAGCTGAAAAAATCAATAACAATACTGCAGATGCTGAACAAGCTCGTAAAGAGCTAACAGAAGCACTACTTGCAATTGCACCAATCTTTAACGAAGCACCTTACTTTATGAGTGAAGAGTTTAGCTTAGTAGATTGTTACCTAGCACCGCTATTATGGCGTTTACCAGAGCTTGGTATTGAGCTGAATGGCTCTGGCGCTAAAGAGCTTAAAGAGTACATGATACGCTTATTCGAGCGTGAGTCATTCCAAGCTTCTTTAACTGAAGCAGAGCGTGAGATCCGTTTATAATGACGCCTAATCGTCCTTATTTATTACGTGCTTTTTTTGATTGGATCGTAGATAACGAGTGCACACCGCATTTAGTAGTGGAAGCAGATTATCCAGCAGTGCAAGTGCCTACGCAGTTTGTACAAGATGGCCAAATAGTGCTTAATATTAGCCCTTCAGCCGTAACTGGGTTTTCGTTAGATATGGAGCAGCTAAGCTTTAATGCGCGCTTTGGTGGGCAGCCAATGCAGGTATATGTGCCTTTAGGTGCAGTTCTTGCTATTTATGCGCGTGAAAATGGCGAAGGAACAGTCTTTACCGCAGAAGAGTTTTTAGAGGACGAAGACGATTTTGCACCTGAGCTTGAAAGTGTAGAGACATCAGATGAACTTATTGATGAGACTCCGCCGCCAGAAAAGCCAGAAAAGAAAAAAGGTTCGCATTTACGCGTTATTAAGTAACGTTTAAATACAAAAAAACCGCTAATTTAGCGGTTTTTTTATGTGCTTTTATAAATATTCAAACACTTTAATAACGCGCTCTACACCCGATACATTGCGTGCAATATTAACCGCTTGGTTAGACTCAGATTCAGATACTAAGCCCATTAAAAATACTTCAGCGTTTTCTGTTACCACTTTAATATTATTACTTGGAATATCTTTCGCTGTTAGAAGCTGCGCTTTTACTTTAGAAGTTAGCCATGAGTCGTGTGTTTGTGTGGTAATACCAATATTAGAGCCAATCCTAATTTGATTGTGTATTTTACGTATACCTGAAAGCCCCTCAATGCTTTGTTGAGCTTGGTTTTTCATTTCTTGATTGGCAACTTGCCCAACTAATAAAACAATGCCATTTACGCTTATAGCGTCTACATTAGCAAACTTTTCTAATCGTTCAACTTCACTCAGCGCAATACTGGCTTTAATTTCTATATTATTATCATCTATTTGAGAGCCGATTGTGCGGCGGTCATTTGCTGCAGTTACTGCACCAGCTGTTCCTGCAACCACTGCGGCTGCACAGCCTTGCAGTAAAACAACAGTACCTAAAACAATAAGAGAGCGTTTAAACATAATTTTCATCCTGCGGGAAAAGAGTTAAATCAACCAGTTCACTTAAACAATGTAAGTTAACTAAGTGAGATTCAATAATGCGGCTAGGTCGCTTAGAAGGCGTACGAATTTCTACATCATTAGGGCCTAATAAGCCAACAAGTTCTCCACCGTCATCACCTACCATCACTATGACCTTCATATCTTTAGTAAGTGCAGCCTCTACAGCAGAAATAATATGTTTTTCGTTACCATTAATGGCAAGCGCAAGTAGTAAGTCGCCTTGTTGTGCAAAGGCGCGTACTTGGCGAGCAAAGGTATCATGCTCATCCACCTGGCTATTTTGTCCTAAATTAATGTTTTCTTGAGATAGTGCAATAGCAGGCAAACAGGGGCGCTCTGTTTCGTAATGATTAACTAATACGCCGGCCATGTGCTGCGCTAACATATGGCAGTTTGTTGTGCCGCAGCAAAGAAGTTTATTCCCATTAATTAAACTTTGTGCAATGGTAAATGCAGCAGACTCTAGTGCACTTGGCAGTACTTCGCCTGCCGCTATTTGTACTTGTATGCTCTCTGTAAAAATTTCTTTAATTGTATCTTGCATAGACTACCAATAATTTATTCGTCATTTTTGTTTGTTGCTGGGCGTTTTATTTACTTGTTTGTGGATGATTCTAAAGTACGTTTTTAATCCAGTTTATATTGCCAGCCCGTTCACCAGTAATGGCTACATAGTCGACCCTGATAGGCTGATTAGTTAAGCTTTTTACTGCCAAGTAGTGATAAATAGTGCGTTTTAACCGTGCTTGTTTTTGTGCGCCAAGAGCATAATTTGCACCGCCTCTGGCATTGTTTTTACGAAACTTAACTTCTACAAATACCAGTGTATCGCCGTGTTTCATAATCACATCAAGCTCACCAAAGGGGCAATAATAATTACGCTCAATAGGCGTTAGACCCTCACTGATTAAGTATTTTTCTGCTTGGCGTTCATAGTACTGGCCTTTTTCTCGGCTATTTTGCCACAGCGCTTTAAACCACGACATAGCCGCTCCAGATTAATCAAACGTAAGCGTATTGCTTTCGTTGGCTGATTGCATAAATAAAGGCACGGGCTGCTTTGTTTCTAGCTGTACAGCTTTTATGCGTCTATTTGTGTATTGTGCCCAATCAAGCGTACGCTCTATGTGCCCACTGGTATTAACCGAAAGCTTTCCACTTAAACCGGTAAACTTATTACCGGGCATTAGACTCAGTTGCCTAATGTCGCTTAGCACCGACACGGCATCGTAAGCCATGGCAAATAAGCGTTGGCTTATATCGGCATTTTCAGGCCACAGGGTGTTGTATTGGTTGCGTAAATTATGTTGTTTAACTGTTGAATTGAGCATCCACGGCAGCTCTGTAAAGTAAAGTCCTTCTAAATCGCCTTTGTCGGTACGATCGATTTGTTTACTGTGGCTTTTTGAGCTGGCGTATAATGGAATACGCTCTGCAAAAGTACTGACATTTACATCTAAATAAGGTTTGATCAGGCGTGTTTCTATGGCATCACCTAAAATGTAAATAGCATCGATATCGCTACGTGAGCGGGTTTCACTTTCTACTTCTTGTTTAAATAAAGACTTAACCGTTTTAATACGCTGTTTAGACTTATCAACTTCCAATAAACTGGTGATTGTGTTTGGCATGTCTTTGTTATCGTTGTAAAAACCAATTTGCGGTTTGGTTTCGCTATAGCGTTGCCACTGAATATTAAAGTAATCAACCAAGCGTTGGCCATTAGCATTATTAGGCGCTAATAGCATGGGCTTTTGATAACCTTTAGCTAAAAAGTGCTCCAGCGCTTGCTGTACTTCATGTTCAGGATTTAAAGCAAAAAAGTAGTGTTGCAACGAGAGTCGTTCGCCATCAAACGTATTTAAGTGTAATGTTGGCGTATCGATAAGTGTTTTAGCTTGCGCAAGTTTATCAATATTCGCTTTTAATAATGGCCCAATCACAAAGTCTGGATTAAATTGGCTTAGCTGTTCGTTTAACGCTTGAGTTGAAAGGTTTTCATCAATAAAAACGGTATCATTAATAGTTTGCTTATCAAGCCCTGCTAAAATGCCTGCTTTAAGGGCGTCACCTAAACGCTCATTGGCGCCTGATTGCGGTAAAAGTACAGCTAAACGCTCAATGTTAACTGGGGCTAGGTTGGCTAGTGCTTCATCTTGCTCTGGTAAAATAGCCACTGCAGGGTGCCCTGGGTAACGGCGACGCCAGTTATTAATGGCTTGGTCAAGCTCTACACCGCTATTTGCATAGACTTGATGATACAAAGCTAAATTAGTCCAACCTTGTTGAATAGCAGAGCCACGATTAAAGCGCTCTAGCGCATAAGAAGACAGCTTAGTTAAGTTATCCCAAAGCGCTTGTTGCAATGAAGGAATTTCAATATTGTTTTTATTCGCTGTTTCTGAGGCCCTAAAAAAGTAAGGTGCAGCGCGCTTAGGAAAGTTTTGTGATGCATAAATGCTAGCAGTTAAATATTGATGCCAAGCAAAGTGCTCAGGCTGTTTAAGTTGGCCATCGAGCGATTGTAAAATAACGAGTGCTTGATCGTTTTTATTTTGCTGCTTTTGCGCATAAGCAATGTATAAGCGGTTTTGAATTTTATCAACGCTTGGGGTTTGCTCAAGCTCATTACAAATATTTTCAAGTAACGGCCAGCTTTGCTCCGAAATTGCGGCATCTCGGGCACTGTAAAGTAATTGAATTTTGTCTGCACCGGTGCGGTTTAAGGCTAATTTATAAATAGCATCGGCACTGGTTGCTTGATTTTGCAGCGCATTAGCACTGGCATTAGTACTATCGCTATTTTTAGTTGGTTTTTCGGTTGTGCTACAGGCCGATAACCCTGACAATATAATTAATAGACTAACAAGTTTAAGTCGCACAATGATTTCCCAATACGTTAACGCGATTTGCTTATATTACTGACTGACGCAGGAGACCTCAATGTTAAATGAGGAGAATTCAGAGAAAATTGGCACTCTTTACATTGTAGCCACCCCAATTGGCAATTATGACGACTTAAGCCAGCGTGCCATCGCGACATTATCGCAGGTTGACTTAATCGCTGCTGAAGACACGCGCCACACCGGTAAGCTGCTAAGCCACTTTGGTATAAAGGCTAAAACCTTTGCACTACATGACCATAACGAAAAACAAAAAGCGCAGCAGATTATTGATTGGCTAAACGAAGGCAAAAATATTGCGCTGGTGTCAGATGCCGGCACACCGCTAATAAGCGACCCAGGTTATGCCGTTGTAAACCTGTGCCGCGAGCAAGGTGCACATGTAACACCCGTGCCCGGTGCGTGTGCTGCAATTACCGCGGTATGTTGCTCGGGCCTGCCAACCGATCGATTTCAGTTTATTGGCTTTACACCGGCTAAAAGTAAAGCGAGGCAAGACTTTTTTATTGAGGCTGTTAATTCAGGCATTACCAGCATAATGTACGAAAGTACGCACCGTATTATGGCAAGCCTAGATGATTTAGAAGCGGCACTTGGTAATGAGCAACAAGTGGTATTTGCAAAAGAGCTAACCAAAACCTTTGAAACCTTTTTTAACGGCACAGTGAGTGAGCTCAAGCAATTTTTAACTGATGACCCAACTAAGCAACGTGGCGAAATTGTTTTAATGTTGCCAGGCAAACCTAAGCTTGTGGACGATATTCCACCCGAGGCACGTAAAATGCTGGCGCTACTTGAAAGCGAAATGCCGATGAAAAAAGCGTGCGGCATAGTAGCTGAATACTTTGGAATGAAGAAAAACGCCCTGTATAAAACAATTATTGACGAAAAAGCGTAAATCTTTACTGCGTACAAGGCACAGCTCATGTATACTGCGCGCCGAGTTAGCCAAGATAATCGCTGCCTGTGACGAAAATGATCAGGGGGAGGAAAGTCCGGGCTCCACAGGGCAGAGTGCCAGCTAACGGCTGGGGGGCGTGAGTCCACGACAAGTGCAGCAGAGAGGAGACCGCCAGCTTTCGGGTTGGTAAGGGTGAAAGGGTGCGGTAAGAGCGCACCGGGCCGCTAGTAATAGTCGGTTGCAAGGTAAACTCCACTCGGAGCAAGACCAAATAGGGTTCTATCATTTTAAATAATGAACGCGTGGCCCACGTGAGAACCGGGTAGGTTGCTTGAGCCATAGAGCGATTTATGGCCTAGACGAATGATTATCACTTTCTTCGGAAAGGACAGAACCCGGCTTATATGGCTAACTCACTCATTCAACAAAAAAGCCCGCAGTTAACGCTGCGGGCTTTTTTGTGTCTAAAATTTGATTAAGTATTGTGTTGTTTTTAAGGTTCTGGCTGGCCTTTTTTAAGTCGCTTACTTAATGCTGGTTGCGATATACCAAGTAACTGTGCGGCAAATGATTGGTTTGAATTGGCGCGCTTCATTGCCTCGGTGACTAATAACTCTGCCGCTTGTTTTAGTGTAGGCAAAGTGGATGACGACTCAAACAGTGGTTTTGAAAGCTGGGCATGCATATCTATTGTGGGCACGGCGCTGCGCACACTTTCAAAGGCTTTCATCGATAAATCCCCTGATTGGTGGGTGCTCATTGCATCAAATGCCATAGCGCGTAGCTCTCTGATATTGCCAGGGAATGTATAGTTTTCGAGTAAAATTAATAGTTCTTTTGGAATACTTGCCACCGGTTTATTAAATTCTTGCGCAGCTAGCGTTAAAAAGTGCTCTAGCAGTAAAGGGATGTCTTGTTTGCGCTCTCTAAGCGGTGGAATATTTACATGATGAATTTTTAAACGGTAGTATAAATCGTTTCTAAATTCGCCGTTTTCTTTTTTAGTGAGTAAGTTTTGATGCGTGGCTGCAATAATGCGCGCATTGATGCGCTTTGGCGTGTCGCTACCTACGGGGTAATACTCGCCTTCTTGCAAAAGCCTTAATAACTTTACTTGTGAGGCGAGGTTTAAATCGCCAATTTCATCAAGAAATAATATCCCACCTGATGCACGCTCTATCATACCTTTACGGGCTTGCTCTGCGCCTGTAAACGCGCCTTTTTTGTGGCCAAATAAGGTATCTGAAAATAAGTTATCGTCAAGGCCGGCTACGTTTACACACACAAGCTCACCACTACAACCACTGGTTTCGTGAATAGCTCTGGCTATGAGCTCTTTGCCTACGCCACTTTCACCGGTAATTAAAATAGGTTGCTGGCTGTTTGATATAGATTGAATGTAATTAAACACCGAATGCATTTGATGATCCACACTAATAATTTTAGAAAACGCAGGATCCAGGCTTGTTTGATTTTCTAGTAGGTAGCCGCGCATGGCTTGGTTTTCTAAGTTTAGCTCTTGAAAACGCACCACCTGCATTATGCTATTACTTAGGCGTTCGGGATCTTCTGTTTTTACATGATAACCATAAGCGCCTAATTTTATACATTTTACAGCGGCTTCTACTTGATTAATGCCGCTGATGATCACCACCGAAATGTGAGGAAAAAGCTCGGTAATTTGCGCTATAAGCTCATCACCACTGATATGTGGCATGTTTAAATCAAGCAATACAACACGAATATTTCCTTGGTTTAGTTTGGCTATTACATCACGGCTATCGTTACATTGTACAATGTTGTTAATGCCGCAGTAGCGCTCTATTGCAAACGATATGCTTCGTAGAAAGCTGTTGTCGTCATCACAAATAAGGACCTCAAAACTAGGGTATAAATTAGTATTCATAGTTCACTCTCGTGTTGTAATAAGGGTAGTGAAAGCTTTACTTTTGTGCCTTTACCAAGTGTTGATTTGAAGGTGAGTTGGCCTTGGTGATCCGCCACGATCCCCGCTGATACAGAAAGCCCTAAACCGGTGCCACCCGATTGCCGTTTGGTGGTATAAAACGGATCGGTAAGCTTAATTAAGTGCTGTTGATCAATACCTACACCTTGATCTTCAATGCTCAGCACAACTTGATTGTGTTTAGTATGGAAATAGCTGGTGATAATGATTTTTTGCGATTTGTCTTCAAGCGCTTGGCAAGCATTTAAAATCAAATTAACGATTACCTGTTCGATGCGGCTGCCGCTGCCTTTAAACAAAGGTAGCGAATTGGCTAAGTTAACCTCTAAGTGGTTGGTAGCGTTTTTAATTTGGTTTGTAACTAAGCGAATAGAGCGGTTTGTTAGTAAGTTTAAATCTAATTGCTCTGTTTTTTCGTGCGATGTTTCACCTTTTACCGCAAAGCTTTTTAAATCTTCTACTATGCCTTTTACTTTGTTACTGGCGATGTGCATATCGTCTAAAATTTCTGGCAACATTTGTTTAAAACGTGGGTAGCTTACACCCGCAATAAGAAAGTCGCCTTGGCGTGCTTGGTGCTCATCGAGTATGTCTGTTGCATCTTCAAAGGCTTCTTTTATAAACGGAAAATTCAAAGTTAAAATGCTACAAGGGTTATTAATTTCGTGAGCCACTCCTGAAACCAACACCCCTAAGGAGGCCATTTTATCTGCATGAAGTAGCTGTAACTGCTGCGCTTGTAGCGCTTTGGTACGGCTTTCTACTTTTTTTCGCAGTGCTTTGTTCCATATTATCACCACGATACTAATGAGTAGCAGCACCACTACACATATACCTGCGATTACCCCAGCTTTTGACCACGGCGACACGTTTAACGGGCCAAACCATTTGTCGTAAATTTCTTGCTGGCGACCGGTATTTTTTAAAATAGCTAAACCTTGAGTAAATTGCGATAACAGTGCTTCATCTGCGGTTTTAGTGGCATAACCATAAAGCCTGTTTCTTTCTAGGCTAGAAATAGCCGTAATGTTTGATAGCCCTAGTTTTTTACTTAAATACAAACCAGGTAGGTTTGAAACTACAGCAAAATCATAGCGCCCAGAGGCAAGCAAGCGCAGAGCATCGGCGTGCGTTTCAACGGGTATTAGTGTTATTTTTAGGCCAGAGTCTTTTAGCATATCAAAGGCTGAGCCATTATTTTGAACAATCACACGAAAGCCTTCAAGCTCTGTGTAATTAGTAATTTTAGGGCTATTGTCACGCGCAAAAATAGAGTGGTTCACAAAGGTATGCGGGCTAAAGTTATACAGGTCGGTGCGCTCGGGTGTGGCGGCCATGCCTTGCAAAATATCTACATTTCCGCGGTCAAACTCAGCTCTTATTTCGGCCCAAGGCATCAGCTTTATTTTTATATTAAGCCCCATTACCGCCGCTATTTCTTGGCTAAGCTCTACGTTATAGCCTGTAAGCTCGCCATCTTCGTTAATAAACTCATAGGGTGGGTAGTTAAAATCGCCGCCCACTATAATTTGTTTAGGCTCAGTTAAATTAGCCTGCGCTAAACTGCTTACGCTATTGATCGCCACCAGGCTTAGTAGCGCTATTTTTAGTACATAAAACCAAGCGTTTTGTTTGTTGAGCAAGTGTGTAAACCTCTGCATTTTTAGTTGTGTTAGGTCCGTTAGTTAATTGTGTAAGCAATACAAAAAAATGGTGTGTATGCTCCTTTTACAGCTGCAAAATGGTTATTTTTATTTGGCGGAAGGGGACTATAGTCTGTATTTTAATTTTATATAAATTAGGTACTAACGAATTTGGCATGATTTTAGGTCTTATTTATTTGCATTATAAGGTAACTAAAAATAAGTTATCCATGAGTTTTGATGCTAACTAGGTAGGTTATGTCTTTTTACTGCTAAAAATAAAAGCGATTTAATAACAGCTATTAAATCGCTTTTATTTGGTTGGGAGAGAGCGCTTAAAACTTCATGTTTAGATTTACTTGAATGCGATCGCGGCCATTGTTGTTTGTAGGTAAATCGTTATTAATATTATCCACGCTGTACCACCTTAAATCGGCATTTAAGTTATCTGCAATTTTATAATCTAGTTGTACGCGTGTGCCTTTAATATTGGTGTACGAACCCGGCGTATTGGTTTGCGTAAACGCGCCGTTCATCGGTAATGCATAGGCTTCGGTACGTAGCACATAAAAGCGCAGGCCAAACTCTTTATTTATTTGATAGCGTGCGTGTACGGTATAGGCGGTGTTTTCAGTGTCGGCTTCACTGGTGTAGTAATCAGTTGCAAAGCGCACTGGGCCATAACGTACAACAAGGTTGTAGGTCATTACATTACCCGCCTGGTCATCATCAAGGCCTGATTCAGCACTGGCGTAGGCCGTATCGGAGGCACTTACAAAAATGCCGCCGATACCTGCTTTCACTTTTACGTTATTAAATTCAGTAGTGTATACACCTTGCAGCTGTTGCCAGCTGGCATCGCGCTTGCCTTCGCCATTATCAACGTTTTCTTCAAGAATAATATGCCCTGCATTAACGCTAAAGGTGTTGTTACTCCAATTAGCTTGTACACCTTCGAGCGCTATATCGTCACGAAAAAGTAGCTCTGATGAGTGCATATAAACGGGGGCCGCTTTACCAATATATACTTGGGTGTTACTAAGCCCTGTGTATTTCATAAAGGCGCGGTCTAATCCAAAGTCATCGTTATCGCTGGTATTGGTGATGCCAAAGGTTTGGTGGGTTGAATCGTGCTGGCTTGAGGTTGTTCTAAAGCGCATTTGTGCTGACCAGTTTTCGGTCGCTGCGTATTTTATGCCAAAACGGGCACGCAAACGAGCGCGGCTTGTTGAGTCAATTGTATCGCCTTCGGTGCGCTCAAAACGCATACGCATATCGCCAAATAGCTTAACGGCTTCAAGGCCATTTAAACCTTCAATTGTAATATCTGCATGAGCAGGCTTTGCTAAGGCAATAACACCTAGTGCAACGGGTAAATATATCAGTTTACTAGTCATGGTTTGTTCTCTATAAAATTACTAAAACGAGGGTTATTGCTTAGCGGGTTGAGCCGCAGTGGTGTTTTGGTTGTAAAGGGTTTCGTCAAGCTCGTTTTCGCTTTTGCCAATTAATAAAGTAACCATTAAGTCGCCCGTTACATTTATGGTGGTGCGTGCCATATCTAAAATTCGGTCAATACCTGCAACTATTGCAATGCCTTCAAGTGGTAGGCCAACGGTGGTCAGTACTAGCGAGAGCATGATAAGGCCAGCGCCGGGTACACCAGCGGTGCCCACAGAGGCTAAAGTAGCTGTAGCTATAATGGTTAAGTAATCTGTTGTGGTGAGGTCAATGCCAAAGGCTTGGGCAATAAACAGAGCTAGCACACCTTGGTATAAAGCGGTGCCATCCATGTTAATAGTGGCGCCTACTGGCAGTACAAAGCTTGATACAGTACGTGATACCCCTAAGTTTTGGGTGGCGCATTTAATGCTGGCAGGCAAAGTACCTGAGCTACTTGTGGTGGTAAAAGCAATAATTTGCGCTTCAATAATACCTTTATAAAAATGCTGTGGATTAAGCTTGCCTAGTAGGCCTACAAAGCCGCCACCCAACACTAAAACGTGAATAATGCAGCCTAGGTACACTAAGCCAATTACTTTTATAAGTGGCAGTAAAACATCCAGTCCGTACTTGCCAGATACCCACGCCATTAATGCAAATACACCGTATGGTGCTAGCTTCATTACAAGCTCAGTTAATTTGTACATTGCATCGGCTAGGCTTTCAAACATTTTGCTAGCGGGTTCGCCTTTTTCACCAATTAGGTTTAAAGCAATGCCTAAGCTCAACGCAAACACTATAATTTGTAATATATTACCTGAAGCGAGCGAGCCCACTGGGTTTTTTGGTACTAAACCTACAATGGTGTCTACTAGGGTAGGGCTTGGTTTAGCATCAGCCACTGTGGTTGCAACCATATTTAAGCCTGCGCCAGGTTCAAACAACAGCCCAAGGCCTAAACCAATCGAAATAGCTACTGCGGTGGTGGCTAAATAAAATACGATTGATTTAACACCAATACGACCCATTTTGGTGGTGTCTTTCATTGAGGTAACGCCAACAATTAATGAGCAAAATATAAGCGGTACAATTAACATTTTTATGGCGCTAATAAATAGCTGGCCAATTGGTTTTATATATTCAGCATTATTGCCAAGCAGCATGCCAGCAATCATACCTGCTATCATACCTATGAGTATTTTTAGCCAGAGCGCCATTTTTTTAGGCTCGTTGTTATTAATACTTGTTGTACTGGTCATAATGTTATTCCAATTATTTATAATTTTAGTGGGAGCTATTTAACTTTTGCTTAGGACGTCAACGCGTATACGCTTACCGCACAGGCAAGTGCACAGGCCATACAAGGGGCTTGCAATGATATGGGTAAGCGCTCGTTAGCCTTTTTAGATAGGGGTTGTTTGTACACGTGCATAATTAAGCTCTAAAGTTGTTAGATTATTGTTATTGCATTAATAATGCCAAGCACTGTTTTGTTAATAACGTATTGAATGTTATTGATTTTATTGTTTTTGGTTGGTGGTTTGTTAATATAACTTTTTGAATAATAATTAATAATGAAAGGCGGGTTAAAGGCGGCTTAAATGATGGTTTATAAATAACTCATTTAAAATCAAGGGGTTGATTGGAGTATAACTTTTGTTATTGATATAACAAAAGTTATACTCCCTGCATTAATTAATCATATTTCTCATTTTGAAAGAGTTTAAAACATTATTAAGTTGCAAATAGGCTATTTATGGCTGTATTTTTTCTTGTACCTTGAACTTAGATAATATTTTTACCCTGTTCAGGATCGCGCGACTTTTCAGCTTGGTCGCGAATTTCGTCGGTATCGCTACTTACATCATCAAGGGTTTCATTTTGTTGTTGCAGCTGTTTAGTGGTTTGCTGAGCAGTTGAAGGTTGCTCAGTTTTGCTGGTGGGCTTTTGTGTATCACTCTCATCGGGTGTACTGAGTAAAATACGCTCACGTGCATCATCAGGCATGCTAATGCTTTGATTAGTAAACTCGGTTACAAGCTCACGCATTAACTGCGAGGCCACTTTTAAAGGGCTATGCTGTTCGCTGTTAACCCAAAAAAATAGATTAAAGTTAATTGTTGAACTGCCTAAATTGTTAATCAGTACTTGGGCTGGTGGCTCACTAAGCACACCCGTTTGCTTGTTAGCGATTTCAAGTGCGAGTGTTTGGCAATAACGAATATCGTTATCGTAACCTATACCAATCACCACCTTTGCACGCATTTTTGGATTTGCTGTTAGGTTTTTAATGGTATTTTTGTAAACCGTGGCATTAGGTATTTGTATATGGTTGCCATCGTAATCAACTAAGGTGGTTGCGCGGGCTGTGACCTTTTTAACCACCCCTAAGCGGCCATCTACCTCTATTACATCGTCTATTTTAAATGGCCGCTGTACGCTTAATAGTAAACTAGCAATAAAGTTCTCTGCTATGTCTCTAAAGGCAAAGCCTAATATTAAGCCTATTAATCCGGTACCGCTCATAATGGCAATAGCAAATTCGGTCAGCCCTGCTAAACGTAAAAATAAATACACACCCAGTAATAAAATTAAAATACTAATACCGCGTTTGGCCACAAGATGTACAAGTTTACTGTCGGTCATATAATGAAGTGGCTTTACTAATAGTTTAGACAATGGGCTTGCAGCAAAGTAGCTAAGAGTTAAAAGAATAAAACCTAATAAAAGAGTGGGTAATATTTGCGCTGTTGCGTGAAGTAATTGCAAGCATTGGCTATATAAATACTGCCAACTTAGCACGTTTTGTTCGGTGTTTAAGGCATTAACAGCCGTGGTGTTCAGTGCAATTAGCATGGTTATAGGGCTGTTCATGGGGATTTACCTAAAATTTGTAATAATCTTACAATCAGCAATTTTAGTACCAATGTTAAGCGTGCAGCTTGGCAGACTTTTTGCTCAATAATAGGCTAAAAAGGAGTAGATGATGAGCAAAGCAAAACGAGGACAACATGCCGAGCAACCAGTACACATTCCAGTTGTCGGTTGGTGGGACATAGCCAAACGCATTTTTAAGCAAATGAGCCAAGATAACTTATCGTTGGTTGCAGCGGGCGTTGCATTTTATGCCTTGCTTGCCATTTTTCCTGCTATTGCTGCCATGGTTTCTGTGTATGCGTACTTTTCATCGCCCACCGATATTAGTGAACACTTGAGTAAAATAGTTACCTTATTACCACAAAGCACCAGCGATTTAATTTTATCGCAGGTCTCGAGCTTAGCTCAAACCTCTAACGCCAGTTTAAGCTTAAGTGCAATTGGTACACTTATTCTAACTATATGGAGTAGCTCCAAAGGCAGTCAGGCGCTGATTACGGCGTGTAATATTAGTTATCATGAATATGAAAAACGCTCATTTTTTCATGCTCAAGTTGTGCGTTTTTTATTTTCGGTAGGGGCTATTTTAGTGGCTATTTTTGCTTTGCTAATTATAGGTATTTTGCCCATAGTACTTAATTTGGTAGGCTTAAAAGAAAGTATAGACTTACTAATAAAGTTAATATCGTGGCCATTGCTCGCCTTTATGTTTAACTTTGCATTGGTGCTTTTGTATCGCTATGCACCACACAGAAAACCCGCTAAGTGGCGGTGGATCACTCTTGGCTCTTGTATTGCAACTGTATTATGGATTTTAGCCTCAATTGGTTTTTCGTTTTATGTCTCTCACTTTGCAAGCTACAACGAAACCTATGGTTCGTTAGGTGGGGTAGTGATTATGCTAATGTGGCTCTATATAAGTGCCTATATTATTACGCTTGGGGCGGTAATCAATGCGGCAACCGAACAACAAACAGCGAAAGATAGTACCAAAGGCCCCGCTAAAGAACGCGGTAAACGCGGCGCCTATGTAGCTGATCACCTTGATGTAGATGAACCAACAAACTCTTAGTTGTGTTTGTTATTACACAAGCTTATTAAATGCTGAGTAAATGCTTGGCCAACAGGACCTAAACGGTCACTGTCGTTGCACATTAAGTAAAGCTTTAGAGAGCGGGTTGTTCCTTGCTCTAAATTTAGGGGCTTAAGTGTATTGTTTTTAAGGTGGGGTTGAATCTGCGCGCTAGGCAACCACGCATAACCAAAGTTTTGGCTAACCATATCGATAGAGTTACGTAAGTGGCTTACTGTCCAGCGCATATCAGCGCCAAGCCAGCCATCGTCGTGGCTGGTGAGAGTGGCTGAATCGCGAACAACTATTTGCCTGTGTAATTTAAGCTCTCTGAAGGTTAGAGGCTCAGTGCGCTGATGTAAGGGGTGGTCAGGGTGCGCAACAGCAATAAATTCTATATCGCACAGGCTATGGCAATTAATACCATAAAGCGCAATAGAGGTTATAGCTAGGTCGACCACTGCATTTGTAAGTAATTCGTTTGCGCCGTTAAGTACGCTCTCTATTAATTCTATTTTTACCAGTGGGTATTGCTCATTAATATGGCGTAGCGCTTGATACAATAAATGCTGCGGAAACACTTCATCTACCGCTATTTTTAATGTGCTTTCAATGCCTTCGCTCAACGTTGCGGCAACCGACTCTATTTTACTGGCTTCGTCTATTAAAAACTCGGCGCGGCGTAATATAAGCTTACCGTTATCGGTTAAATACGCTTTACGGCCTTTTACTTCAAGCAATTTTACTTGCAGTGCCGACTCTAACTTTTGCACTGCATGGTGCACGGTTGATTGGCTTTTAAATACTGCGTTGCTAGCACCAGCAAATCCACCATGTTCTACAACAGCTTTAAACATTCTCCATTGCTCGAGTGTTGCCTTTGCCATTTTAAACCTTGTTACTACTTACTATTGATTACATTACCTGACCGTGTAGACACTTTATTTATTGCGTAACGACTTATTTATTATTGGCAATTACCATTTTTTTGCTGATCAGCAATGACATAAACTCTTTTTTAGGCACTGGCTTTGAGAATAAATAACCTTGTCCGTAGTCGCATCCTGCTTTTAGTAGTAGCTGCATTTGTTGCTGTGTTTCAATTCCTTCGGCAATAACTTTAAGACCAAGCTGGTGGGCCATTACAATAATGGCTTCGCATAAGGCAAGCTCTTGGCTTCCTGCTTTTATATTGTCAACAAAGCGCTTATCTATTTTTAGGTAATCGGTATCCATTTCTTGCAGGTAAGCAAGTGATGAATAGCCGGTACCAAAGTCATCTAGAGCCAGTTGCATTCCTGATTGCACTAATGTTTTTAAGCGACTTTGTGTGAGTGGCTCAGGGTTGACCATAAGGCCTTCTGTGATCTCAGCTACTATGGAAGAAGCGGGCAGTTTTGCAGCCTTTAGCATATCGCACCAATCATCAATTCCGCTGTCGGATGTCGATAGCTGCACAGGTGAGACATTGATACTAATTTGAAATTGCTCGCCCATGGTGGTGTTTATTTCTTTTAGGGTGTGTATTGCTTGTGTAAATACAAATTGACCCAGCGCATTTATTTGCCTAGTTTCCTCTGCAAGCGGTATAAATGTCGCCGGCGAGACTAACCCCTTTTTAGGGTGGTGCCAGCGAATAAGCCCTTCGGCTTTGTGAATGTGTAAATCATTTAAGGCCACAATAGGCTGATAAAATAGCTCAAATTGTTCAAGCTCTATGGCGGAGCGTAAATCTTTTAAAAGCTGCATACGCGCTTGTGCGTGAATACGCATATCTTTTGAGAAAAATTCAAAGCCGTTACGGCCGTTATTTTTAGCCTTGTACATGGCTTGGTCAGCAGCTTTTAATAGCAGCTCTGTGCTTTGGCCATCGTTAGGTGCGCATGCAATACCCATACTAGCGCTGATAAACAGCTCTTCGTCTTCAAGCTGTATGCTCGATGAAAGACTTTGCAGTACATTGCTGGCAATTTGGTTTATATGGCGAGCGCTTTTAACTTGATCGTAAACAATTACAAATTCGTCCCCGCCAATACGCGCAACAAAGCTGGCGTTTACTGCTGCTTGAATTATTCGCTGAGAAACTAATTTAAGTAGATTATCGCCATAATGATGGCCTAACGTGTCGTTAATATCTTTAAAGTGATCAATATCGAGCAACATCACGACAAGTTCGCACGTTTCATCAGTTACATTTTCAAAGCGTTTATTTAAACGCTCTTTAAGCTCTAACCTATTAGGTAGGTCGGTTAAATGATCAAAGTGAGTTTTTCGCCATATGGTTTCATCGGCTTGTTTTTTTTCTGTTAGGTCGGTAAATATAGCCACCCGGCGAGTAGGCATGTTTTTATCGTCGTAAACGGTATCTATGATCAGAAATTCGGTATAGGTGTCGCCATTCTTTTTGCGATTAATTATCTCACCCTGCCAACGGCCTGTTTCCCTGAGCTCTTCCCACATTTTTTCATAAAATGCTTTTGAATGTTTGCCCGACGCTAAAATGCGACTGGTTTTACCAATCGCTTCTTCTTTGCTGTATTGTGTTGTTTCGCAAAACGCAGGGTTTACATCATAAATAACGCCATCAGGGTCTGTAATCATCATCCCTTCACTGCTATTACTGTATACAAGCGACGCTAGATGAAGCGCTTTTTCGTTGACCTTTTTTTGGCTAATATCTCTAAGCACAATAATGTATTCATTATTAGTAAGGGTATTAATTCTTGCTTCGAAAAAGTGCTCTTTAGATTTTTTACTTAATGAAAGCTCAAGTGTTCGCGAGCTCTGTAAACTCCCTAAATGAGAAAGTAATAACTCGGCACTGGCCTTTGGCAGTACATCGGCTAATTTAAGCGCGGAGCTAGGGTCAACGCTTAGCACAGGGCTAATATGCCCGCCAATATAAAGTACTTTACCTTGGGTGTTTATACGTATGTAGGTATCGGGTAAAGCATTTAATAAGCTCATTAATTCGTTGTGCTTGTTTTTTAATTTTGCCTCTGCAGATAGTCGGGTTTGTGCCATAACAGCAAAACGGTCGTAAAGTGCTTTTAGTTCTGGGCTATTGGGCTTTTTAATATGTTTAGGCATAGCGCCATCTGCAAGCTCATCAGTGGCTTTAGTTAAATTAGCGATAGGCTTAAATATACTTTGTTTAATTAAGCGCCTAGCGAGTAACACTAATAAGGCAATAGCCGATAAAAACGCAAAAATGGTTTTAGCAAAGCTTTCATTAACCTTATTAATAAAATCCTCAACTGAAACTGCAATATGAATGTCTAAATTATTAGCATGCCCGTCTTCATATATAACTGAGCGATGAAAAATTTGGTTTTCGCCTTTTGCATTTTTAAATACGGTTAACGAGCTTTTATCGTGAAGTAAATCTACATCGGTAATTTTTTGGCCTAAATCACGTGGTTGATTAGGGTAATTGGCCAGTATTAAGCCGTTAGAGTCGGCAATAACAGCTTTAGCGTTGTTAGGTAATTTAGCTTCGCTTAGTACTATGTTCCACCAGTTCAATGCTATAACAGTAACTAGTGTGCCTTTTAGTTGGTTATTAGAGTCTATAATCGGGTAGGCAAAATTGACACTTTGCGCTTGAATACTTCGGTCGTATTGAAAATACCCCACCGAAAAGCTTTTATTATTAATAGCATTTTGAAAATAAGTACGATCGCTAATATTAATATTCTTACTACGCCCATTTGTTACACACTGAAGGTCGCCGTTTTTATCAACAATACCTATATTTGCAATATTTTTATAAAGGGCTTTTATTTCATAAAAGTAACCAGGGCAGGTCGTAGGGAGCGTGTTACTTTTTGCCGTTTTATCGGCTAGATAAATAGTCACCCGTTTAACATCATCAACCATCGTTTTTTGATGCTGTGTCAATTGCTTAGCTATATTTACTATTCTTTCTTCACTTTTTTCTATAGCAGCATCACGCTCATACCATAGCGTAAATACCGTCACTGCAGCGCCCGGAATGCTAAGTAGGATAAGTAATCTATAGAGCTGGCATTTAAGCGATGAAGTAAAGATAAGTTCTCCTTGGACTTTATGTTCCTAAAAAATGATTGTAGACATAAAAGCTGAAAATAACCATACAAAATATAGGGTTGTATTAAAAAGTTATTATAAATCAGCTCAAGCCTGAGCTTTTAATCATTAAGCCTATTATGCAACATAACCGAATTATCGCCATTATCAAGAAGGCTTCTAAAAATTAGAACGATTTACTCGATTTAAAGACATGGTTGTCTGGTTTTATCAATGTTTTAATTAGCTCATTAATTAATCTACTACAGTATTTTAAATATGAATATAGTAAAAGTGTTAACAGCTTATGCAACACAAGATGGGGATGGTGTAAATATCAGCCGAATACCTGGTTTTGATGGCAAATATCTCGACCCCTTTTTAATGATTGATGAGCTAAAGTCTAATAATGAAAGTGACTATATTGGTGGTTTTCCACCGCACCCTCATCGTGGCATAGAAACCTTTACATACATTATTAAAGGTGGTTTTGAGCACCAAGATCAAATGGGCAATAAAAAAGCGATCCGCTCTGGCGATGTACAGTGGATGAGTACAGGTAGAGGCGTTATGCACAGTGAAATGCCATTGGCAGATACAAAAGAGGGGCTGCATGGCTTTCAAATTTGGATCAATATGCCCAGCGGCGAAAAAATGCGTGCGCCACGCTATCAAGATACAACACAAAATCCAGCTCCTGTAGTAACTAACAAGCAAGGGGTTATCTTTACTGCACTTGCGGGGAATTGGGAGTTTGACAATTACACGCTAACGTCGAGTTTGCAAAGCTTAGCGGCCAATGCCGCACTGGCTAATGTTAGTCTCCCTATTAATACACGCATACAGTTAGCAGGGCTTAAACAGCGTAAAGTAATGGTTTATGTTCATACAGGCGAGCTTATTTCGGGTGATGGGCAAACCTTTAATGCTGGCAAGTTACTTATATTAAATGAAAACAGTGACATTGACGTTTCTTCAAAAAAAGGCGCGGGAATACTTATTTTAGCGGGTAACCCGCTTGAGTAGCCTATTGCACATATGGGCCCGTTTGTGATGACCACGCAAGAGGAAATTAAACAAGCGGTGCGTGATTATCAAAATGGCGAATTTGGCACCATTTAATCGTTAACTGAGGAGGTTATTATGGGTTTATTAGTTGATGGCCAATGGCAAGATAAATGGTACGACACTGACTCGAATAATGGTAAATTTAAACGTGAGGCAGCAAAGCTTCGTAATTGGATCACAAAAGATGGTAGCCCCGGCCCTACAGGAAGCGGCGGGTTTAAAGCGCAAGCAAATCGTTACCACTTATATGTTTCTTTAGCATGCCCGTGGGCGCATCGCACACTTATATTTAGACAGCTAAAAGGCCTAAGCGATATCATTAGCGTATCGGTCGTCAGCCCTGATATGTTAGATAAGGGCTGGAGCTTTGATTTAGATAAGCTAAGTAGCGGTGATGATTTATTTAATAGTGAATACTTACATCAAATTTATACTAAGCACGATGCAAATTACAGTGGGCGAGTAACTGTCCCTGTACTTTGGGATAAGCAGCAAAATAAAATTGTTAGTAATGAGTCTGAAGATATTATTCGTATGTTTAATAGTGCGTTTAACGAAATTACTCATAATACGGATGACTATTACCCGCAATCACTTCAAGCTGATATTGACGAAATTAACGACCTTGTTTATGCCAATATTAATAACGGGGTATATAAAGCGGGTTTTGCAACCACGCAAACAGCATACGAAGATGCATTTACTGCGTTATTTAAAGCACTTGATAAAGTAGAGGACATACTAAGTAAAAACCGTTACCTGACGGGGGGCAGATTAACCGAGGCAGATTGGCGTTTATTTACAACACTCATCCGGTTTGACAGCGTGTATGTAGGGCATTTTAAGTGTAATTTACGCACTATAGAAAGCTACCCAGCGCTCAGTAACTATGTTCGTGAATTATACCAAATAGAGGGAGTGGCCAGTACGGTAGACTTTAAGCATATTAAGCGACATTACTATTTTAGCCACAAAATGATTAATCCAACGCGAGTTATCCCAGAAGGTCCTGCCCTGAACTTTAGCCAAAACCATAACAGATCGTCGTTAGGCTAAGTGCTATTTGAGTACAGCACAATAAGTAGCAATTGCACTCATAAAAAAGCGTGTATGCTTGCAATTGCTGCTATGCAAATAATTTTACTAGCCAGCCGTATTTACGCACAAAACTGTTTTCACTTTTACCTGCCTGCAGCGTTGCACCAGCTAAAAAAGCAGAGGCCAATCCTACCTTAGTCGCTGCAAAACGTTTAAAGCGGTACTTTATTGCTGCATGGTGCTGGCGCTTTAATGCGTGCTGTAAATCCATTTGCTTATTTAACGTGTCAACGTTCTCATTGGGTTCTTTAATTAGAAAATTAACGAGCATGGTTATTTCCTTATAGATTTAAAAGTTGCCTCACACTTTTAATCGTTTTACTAAAACCAATTTTGTTGCTTAGGTAAACGGTATTTCGCCAAAGCCAAACTAAACAGATTATCTGCGCTAGTGCTGCCGTAGCAAAACTCAGCCAGACTGAGCCAAATAAATCGTATACACCGTAACCAATTGCACCCAGTAAGCCGGCCCACAACAAAATCAAACCACTGGCAAAACATCCTAAAAATATAGTGATCAACGCCATTGATCGTAACGACAGCTTCCACTCAGCCTTTGCAAGTTGGTGGGTAAGCTTTCCTTGCGTTTTATAATCCTCCTTGAGCTGGTCAGAGTATTCAATGATCTTTGCTATATGATCCTGCCAATCGTCCTTTTGAGTAGGGTCTTCAGTCGTTTGATTTTGAGCATTACCATCCGTGGTTGCTGTTGTTTGTGAGCTACTCATTATTTTTACTTACGACGAAATAATGACGTTACAAGCATACCAGCCGCAAAAGCAATACCTGCTGTTGCTAGAGGATTTTCTGAAGCAAAGGCACGTGTTTTAGCGCTGCACTCAGATAATTTTTCGCGGGCAATAAGTTGTTTTTCACTTAGCGCTTCTGCAGAGCTTGAAGCACCTTTGCGAACGCTAGATTCAGCAATCGAAGCCTTACTTGAAAGCGCATCTACCGCATCATGTGCCACAGAGGTTGCTTTTTCTGTAAGCGGAGCTTCACTTTCTTTTTGTTTAAGATCAGGTTTCATGTTTGTTTCAGTATTCGGTTTTGTATTTGTTGCAGTAGCCATAATCAATCCTTAATAAATAAAATAAAAAATTTAACTGGTGCTATAGCAGATGCAACGATTAAACCAACCATTAAAAATATTTTAACTGTTTGATTTAGTTGTTTTTATTGTTTTATGGCAGGGCGCGGTAGATTAAATTAAAAGCAGCATGAAGTAAGTATTGCTGCCGTGCTAAGTAAATTTTACATGGCTATAAACCTAGGGCTGTTTACCTTTCGAGATTTAATTTGCAGCAGTCTGTTTGGGATTTAGGCAAGGTAGAGCCTATGTAGTGTGGTTATTCCCCATAAATAGGCGATAACGACGTATAAATGTCAAACAGGCGCTGCCCGAAGGGTTCTGCCTAGGGGGCATTTACGCTTTGTTGCCTACATGGATGTAGGTAAGAGGCGTGAGCAGGACGCGGAAGCTTTACTCGGTTTTTACTTATTCTTACATGGATGTAAGTCATTAGAATAACGCAGGAGCAGTTATCGAGCCCACTAGGTTACAAACCTCACGCCGCGATTAAATGCCCCCTAGATTGAACAAATTATAATCCTTAAAGGTCAACAGGCCCTAGATTCATTTTTTTGTAATTATTCATCGATTATTCAGTAAGCAAATTATGTAAACCAAACGTTATTAGTAACGCTTAAAGAAAATTTTATCTACTACCTCCACTTTTTCCCACGTAATTCAATCGCTTTGCATAAAGCCTTATTTTTTCTAGCTTAGCGAGACGTTAAAGCTGGTCAGCTTACTTGACAAAAAGGCTTGTCAAGCCCTAAACTGGAGCACTGTGGTAAAAAGTGGTTTTTAGTGGATCTAACTGGATCAAATTAATCGAAACGCGATTACACAATTTAAAAGTAGGCTTTTTATGTTTCGTGGCGCTAGTTCACTGAGCTTGGATGATAAAGGACGTTTTGCGGTACCGACTAAGTACCGAGACGCTTTGCTGTCTGAAGATCAAGGAACGGTAATATGTACCATTGCGCTAAACGAACCGTGTTTATGGTTGTATCCTCTTGCACAGTGGCAAGAAATAGAAAGCCGCTTGTCTAAAATCTCTAATATGAATCCACGTGCTCGCCGAATGCAACGTATGTTGTTAGGTAATGCCACAGAGTATCAACTTGATAAAAATGGTCGGATTTTGCTGGCGCCTTCATTGCGTAGCCACGCAGAACTTGGCAAAAAGATCATGCTAGTTGGTTTAATGAATAAATTTGAAATTTGGGATGAAGCGCGTTGGCACGAACAAATGCGCCAAGACACTGAGCTGGAAAGACTCGGCGATTTTGAAGCAAACCAAGATTTAGATAATTTCACACTCTAACGGCACTAAAAAAGGCAAACACAAGCTAATGACTGCGCAATTTGAACACGTATCCGTATTAATGGACGAAACCATCGATGCTCTTGCAATTAAGCCAGACGGCATATACATGGATGGTACTTTTGGACGTGGCGGACACTCGGGTCAAATACTTGCTCGCCTTGGAGAACAAGGGCGTTTACAAGCCATTGACCAAGACCCTCAAGCGATAAAATCGGCTGAAAAGTTTGCCGATGACAGTCGCTTTGCTATAGCTCACACCCGCTTTTCCAATTTGTACGATGTTGCAGAGCAAAACGATCTGTTAGGTAAAGTTGATGGCATTTTGTTAGATATTGGTGTTTCTTCACCTCAACTTGATGACGCAGAGCGTGGCTTTAGTTTTATGAAAGACGGCCCCCTCGATATGCGTATGGACCCAACAAGTGGGCGCAGTGCAGCACAATGGCTGGCCGAAGCTGAACTTGAAGACATTACCCATGTAATTAAAACCTACGGTGAAGAAAAGTTTGGCAAGCGTATAGCCCATAAAGTACTAGAAGTTAGAGAACACACACCCATTACCACAACCAAACAGCTTGCTGATTTAGTCGATGAAGCGGTGCCTGTAAAAGATAAATTTAAACACCCAGCCACACGTACATTTCAGGCAATCAGAATTTACATAAACAGTGAACTGGAAGAAATTCAAACCGCATTGCAAGCCGCTGTAAAAGTATTAAAGCCGGGTGGGCGTTTAGTGGTGATTTCTTTTCATTCACTTGAAGACAGAATTGTGAAGCAGTTTATTAGAAAACAGAGTAAGGGAGAAGCGATACCCAGAGGTCTGCCTTTAACCGACGCACAAATAAATAAAAACCTGACGTTAAAAGCAGTGGGTAAAGCTATTAAACCAAGTGCTGAAGAAATTGAGCGTAATCCTCGCTCTCGCAGCTCAGTACTTAGGATTGCACAGAGGCTTGGATGAACACTAAAGCGAATAATCGCCAACCCAATTTATTTTTAGAAATATTAAAAGGCCTAGGAGCTAATAAGCTAACCTCGGCCTTGTTGGTTGTGATATTCGCTTCAAGCCTTGCGGTCGTGCAGGTTACTCACTCTGCTCGTGCGCAGCTAATTAAACAAGATACGCTGTTACAAGAGCGTGATGAACTTGATTTAGAGTGGCGCTATTTACTTGTAGAAGAAGAGTTCTATTCGCAGCATGCGCGCATTGAAGAAGTGGCTACCACACAGCTTGAAATGAAGCGCCCTACCAGTCAGGACGAACAGGTAATAATAATACAATGAGAAATCGCGGCAAAAAGCAGGTCAATAACTTAATCACATGGCGTTTTATGCTGGTATGCACTGTGGTGTTTTTAGTGTTTGTAACACTGGTGTCGCGTGCTGCCTATTTACAAGTTATTGAGCCAGATAAAGCCCGTTCAGAAAGCGATAAACGCACCGTGCGCGTTGAAAAACTGCATGTACAACGCGGAATGATCTTCGACCGTCAAGGTAAAGAGCTTGCTGTAAGTGTGCCTGTCGTTAGTGTGTATGCCGATCCTAAAGCATTGCATAAGTCGCTTGTTGCTAAAGTTATAAAACAGGCGCGTAAAAACGGTGAAGATCATAAAACCTTGGCTGAAAATGTAGCCGAGCTAGATAAACGTACTTCAGCATATTACGAAAATGATCTACGCTGGCGTGAGCTGGCAGATGTATTACGTATTGATCCTAACAAAATTAACTCGCGGTTATTAAACGATCCCACCCGTCGATTTGTGTATTTAAAGCGCCAAGTAACCCCTGCTGTTGCCAACTACATAAGCCAATTACGTTTACCAGGTATTCATTTATTAGATGAGTCTAAACGGTATTACCCGGCAGGAGAGGTAACAGCGCACATCATAGGTTTTACAAATATTGATGGAAAAGGCATAGAAGGTATTGAAAAGCTTTACGAAAATGCCTTAACGGGCGAAGAAGGTCGCCGTACTATTCGTAAAGATGCCCAAGGGCGCGAAGTTGAAGTACTTGATGAGCGTGAACGCGTAGAGCCTGAAAACATTCAGCTAAGTATTGATCAGCGCATTCAAGCGATTGCTTATAAAGCAGTTAAATCTGCCGTGCTTACGTATAAAGCGACCTCAGGGTCAGCCATGGTGGTTGATGTCAAAACTGGTGAAGTACTGGCCATGGTAAATAGCCCATCATTTAACCCTAATAACTTAAACGACGCACAACCTCATAAACGTCGTAATCGTGCAATTACCGATTTGTTTGAACCAGGTTCAACCGTTAAGCCACTAGCCATTTTAGCTGGGCTAGACTACGGCGCAATTAAAGCCGACGACACCATTGATACCTACCCAGGTTGGATGCGTTTAGGCGGCAGTTTAGTAAAAGATACCCGTAACCACGGTGAAATGACGCTTCGCGAAATTTTAAAGTACTCATCAAACATGGGTGTGGCTAAAGTAACGCAACAAGTACCTAAAGATTACTTAGTTGGTTTATATCAAAAAGTGGGGTTTGGTAGCGATACGGGCACAGGTATGGTTGGCGAAAGCAGCGGCTTATTTTACCCAAACCGCCGCTGGTCTGATTTTGAAATTGCCACGTTATCGTTTGGCTACGCTATTTCGGTAAGTACGGCGCAAATGGCCCGTTTTTACACCATGTTAGGTGCCGGTGGGATTAATCGCCCACTTACTATTTTAAAGCAAGATGGTGTGCCAGAAGGCGAACGTATTTTTAAACAAAAAGACGTAGAAGCCGTTGTTCACATGATGGAAAGCGTGTTTGAAAAAGACGGTACAGCGCGTAACGTTAAAGTAGATGGCTACCGCGCAGCAGGTAAAACTGGTACATCTAAAAAAGCAGTTGCTGGTGGTTACGGTGATGAATACGTAGGTTATTTTGCAGGTGTAGCGCCGGCAAGTAACCCACGCTTGGCTGTGGTAGTGATGATCAATGAGCCTGGCGGCGATGTGTACTATGGAGGTGCCACCGCAGGCCCTGCATTTGCAGAAATCGTCTCTAACGCATTAAGAATATTAAACGTAGCCCCTGATAAGGAAGAAGTGGCGTACGTAAAAGGTAAAGATAACGATGCGTGATTTAAAGGCTATTTTAAAATACATCGACATAGATGCACCTTCGCAGCTAGTTAAAAATTTACGCCTTGATAGCCGTGATGTAACACCAGGTGATGTATTTGTGGCGATAAAAGGCCATGCACTTGATGGCGGCCAGTTTATTGCCAAAGCAATCGAAAATGGTGCTACAGCCATTATTGCCGATAGACTGTGCGAATTTGACGTTGAATTTGAGCCTCTTTATTTAGTAACAGAGCTTGATAAAAAACTCCCAGAGCTGGCAAGCCAATTTTATGAAAACCCAAGCCGGTCACTTGATTTAATTGGCGTAACGGGCACTAATGGTAAATCAACAACAACAGCCATGATGGCGCATTTAGCGCAGTTTTGTAGTACAGAATCGGCCATTATAGGCACATTAGGCTATGGCCACCCAGATACACTAACGCCACTTATTAATACCACGCCTTCAGCTGTTGATTTGCAGCACATATTGCATGACTTAAAGCAGCAGCATAAAAAGCTTGTCGCGATGGAGGTTTCATCGCACGGATTAGTGCAGCAGCGCGTGGCTCAATGCCAATTTAAAGCGGCGGTGTTTACTAATTTATCGCGTGATCACCTTGATTACCATGGTGATATGGCAAGTTATGGCGACGCTAAGCTAATGCTGTTTCGCGATTTTGACCCCGACCTTGTGGTACTAAATCAAGACGATGGGCAAGCAGAGCAATGGCTTGAAAAATACAGTTTTAATAACTTAATTTGCTATGGTCGGAAAAATTTAGCGCCGCAAGATGCGCGTTATGTTTATTTTTCTGATGTGGAATACTCTAAAAATGGTATTTCGGCGCAATTGAGCACAAGTTGGGGTGACGTTAGCGTAACATCGCCTCTATTTGGTGAGTTTAACTTATATAATTTAACGGCAGCACTGGCAACATTGCTAGGGCTTGGTTACCCGCTTGAGCAGTTAGCCGCCGGATGCGCGCATTTGCACCCCGTAGCAGGTCGTATGCAAGCGTTTAGCGAAGTGAATTTACCTACGTGCGTTGTTGATTACGCTCATACCCCAGATGCACTTGCATTGGCTTTACAGGCATTACAAAAGCATGTGCCTGGTGGGGTTAGCTGTGTTTTTGGCTGTGGCGGCGACAGAGATAAAGGCAAGCGTGCTTTAATGGCACAAGCTGCAGAGCAAAATGCAGATAAGGTGATTGTTACCAGCGACAACCCCCGTTCAGAAAACCCAGATGCTATTTTAGCAGATGTGGCTGCGGGTTTATCGCAGCCTGAAAAAGCCCATTTAGAAGCTGACAGAGCAAAAGCCATTCGCTATGCAATAGAAAATGCAAATGCGGATGACGTAATTTTAATTGCAGGCAAAGGCCACGAGGATTACCAAATTATTGGCGATCAACGTATCCACTTTTGCGATCGCAGTTATGTAAAAGAACAACTAAAAAAAGCAGTAAGAGGGATAACTCAATGATCCCAATGGATTTTGATTGGCTGGCAAATGTGCTAGCAACCGATTATCTAGGTGATAATCTCAATGTAGTAAATATTAATACCGATACCCGCAGTATTTGCGAAGGAGAGGTGTTTTTAGCGTTAAAAGGGCCTAATTTTGATGGCCATAAATTTATTGCTGACGCTAAACAAAAAGGCGCTATTGGCGTTATTGTGCAGCACAAAGTAGATGTAGATATACCGCAGTTTGTTGTTAGCGATACCCGTATTGCATTAGGCAATATAGGTGCAGCAGTTATGGCGCAGGTTAATCCTAAAACCATTGCTATTACGGGCAGTGTAGGTAAAACAACGGTAAAAGAAATGTGCGCTGCGATTTTATCGGTGCATGGAGATGTGCTTGCTACAAAAGGTAATTTTAATAACGATATTGGCGTGCCGCTTACGCTATTACGTTTAGAGCCGCAGCACCGTTTTGCTGTTATAGAGCTTGGTGCCAACCACTTAGGCGAAATTGCTTATACAACCGCCATGGCTAAACCCGATGTAGCTGTGGTGTGTAATGTCGCCGCTGCGCATTTAGAGGGCTTTGGTAGCCTAATGGGCGTTGCTAAGGCAAAAGGTGAGATTTTTGATGGCCTGAAAGAGGATGGCGTTGCCATTGTTAACTGCGATAGCGAATTTAGCCAGTACTGGCTTGATAAATTAAAAGGGCGCACTGTTAAGTGTTTTTCAAGTACTGAAAAACTTGATATTTGGGCTGAAAATATCAGCCTAGACAAAAACGCTCGCGCGAGCTTTTTATTGTGCACACCAGATCAAAAAGTACCCGTAACGCTTGCTCTTCCTGGTAAGCACAACGTAAGCAATGCGCTTATTGCCGCAGCTTTAACCAGTGAGTTTGACGTATCGCTTGAAGAAATAGCCACAGCACTTGCCACCATGGGGGATGTAAAAGGACGTGTAAATTTAATAAAAGTGAGTGAGTCACTCACTGTTATTGATGACACCTATAACGCTAATGTTAAGTCGGTAAAAGCTGCCATTGATTTATTAAGTGATATTCAAGGGCACCGTATTTTCGCACTGGGCGATATGGGAGAGCTTGGTGAAGATGCCAGAACTTACCATCAAGAAGTAGGTGAATACGCAAAACAGCAAGGTATAGATGAGCTGTATACGCTGGGTGTGTTAAGTAAATACGCAAGCGATGTGTTTGATAAGCCAAACCGTCATTTTTCTAATCGCGAAGAAATGCTCAAGCAAATTCAAACCAGTCTTAACAATACAAATAGTAAAACCACACTTGTGGTGAAAGGATCGCGCAGTTCTCGCATGGAATTATTAGTAACCGATTTAGTAAATGGCCAGCAACAAGCCATCAATGGAGCATCATAATGTTAGTTTGGCTGGCAGAGTATTTAACCCAATATTACAGTGGCTTTAATGTTTTTTCGTATTTAACCCTACGCGCCATTTTAGGGATATTAACAGCGTTAATGATGTCGCTTTATTTTGGTCCTAAGCTCATTCGATCATTACAAAAAATGCAAATTGGCCAAGTAGTGCGTGATGATGGACCAGAATCTCACTTATCTAAAAAAGGCACTCCTACAATGGGAGGCTTACTCATTTTAGGCGCCATATTTACCAGCACCTTATTATGGGCTGACCTATCGAATAAATACGTATGGGCAACTTTATTTGTAATTGGCTCATTAGGTTTAGTTGGCTTTATAGATGACTACCGTAAAGTAATACGCAAAGACCCTAAAGGACTAATTGCTAAATGGAAGTATTTTTGGCAATCGGTTATTGCTTTAGTGGTTGCTACTGCATTGTATACCTCCAGTACACACGCATCAGAAACCTCATTGGTTGTGCCATTTTTTAAAGATGTATTGCCACAGTTAGGCTTGTTATACATTGTGATTACTTATTTTGCATTAGTGGGAACTTCAAACGCGGTAAACCTGACTGATGGCTTAGATGGCCTAGCGATTGTACCTACTATTTTAGTGGCTGCCGCACTGGCCATCATTGCTTATTTAACCGGTAATATTAATTTTTCGGCTTATTTACATATTCCGCATTTACCGCTTGCCAGTGAGCTTGTGGTTGTATGTACCGCTATTGTTGGCGCGGGCCTAGGCTTTTTATGGTTTAACACGTACCCAGCCCAGGTGTTTATGGGCGATGTAGGGTCTTTGGCACTTGGCGGCGCGCTGGGCATAATTGCAATTTTAGTACGCCAAGAGCTACTGCTTATTATTATGGGCGGTGTGTTTGTAATGGAGGCCTTATCGGTAATTTTACAGGTTGGCTCATATAAACTACGCGGACAGCGCATTTTTAGAATGGCGCCTATTCATCATCATTACGAGCTAAAAGGTTGGCCAGAGCCACGTGTTATTGTGCGCTTTTGGATTATTTCAATTGTGCTAGTGCTTGCTGGCCTTGCGACATTAAAGATTCGATAAATGCAGTATTTAAACGAGATAAAAAACAAACATATAACAGTGCTCGGACTCGGTGTAACCGGTCTGGGCATTGTGCGTTTTTTATTATCTCATGGTTTTGCACCAAAGGTTGTTGATAGCCGTGTTGCGCCACCTGGTATGGACTGGCTTAGCGAACACGCACCTGAGCTTGATACGTATTTTGGTGACTTAGAAAACGCTGCACTTTGTAAAACCGACATGATCATCATAAGCCCTGGGCTTAGCTTAAAAATCCCCGCAATTGTTCAAGCAATAGAGTCAGGCGTTGAGGTCATTGGTGATGTTGAGCTGTTTGCTCGTATAAATACTAAACCCGTTGTTGCTGTCACAGGCTCTAATGGTAAATCAACCGTTGTTACGCTTGCGTATGAAGTACTTAAAGCTGCAGGTTACAAAGTGGCATTAGGTGGCAATATTGGTACTGCGGTACTTGACTTATTAAGCGATGATTTTGATGTGTATGTGCTCGAGCTTTCAAGTTTTCAGCTGGATACTTGCTCGAACTTAAAACCGATAAGCGCAGCGGTATTAAATATATCTGAAGATCATTTAGATCGTTACGACAGTTACCAAGCCTATATCGACTCTAAATTAAGTATTTATAACAATGCTGAGCTTTTAGTAACAAACGCAGATGACATTCAAACTAAGCCTATTAGCCACTCTTTAGCGCCACAAATGAGTTTTGGCACCGACCAAGGTGATTATCGCTTAGCCCAACATAATAATAAGCTGCACTTTATAGTAAAAGGTGAAGCGTTTTTACCTGTTAGCACGCTTTCGGTAGTTGGTAAGCACAATTACTTAAATACACTGGCGGTAATGGCGTTATTAAGCCCGTTTGATATTAGTAAAGATCAATATACTGCAGCGCTTGGCCAATTTAATGGTTTAGCGCACCGTTGTCAGTTTGTTGGTGAGCAAAATGGGGTCAAATATTTTAACGACTCTAAAGCTACCAATGTGGGTGCCACTATAGCAGCTATAGATAGTTTGGCCTCAGCTCATGAAAACCTAATTGTAATAGCCGGTGGTGATGCCAAAGGCGCTGATTTAAGTGCGTTAACGCCCTATATAAAAAATCATGTAAAAGCACTTGTTTGCTTTGGCAAAGATGCAGATAAACTTGCTGCATTAAGCAGTAAATCGCACTTAGTAAACACAATGCAAGAGGCGGTATCACTGGCTAAAGTGCTCAGTAAGCGCGGCGATATTGTATTACTTGCGCCTGCCTGTGCCAGCATTGATATGTATAACAACTACATGCAACGCGGTGATGACTTTGTGCAATGTGTTAAGGAAGGGCTAATATGATTGCCTTTGCCGATTTAAAAGAAACGCTCACTCCAAAACCTTCAGCACAGCTTTATGACGTGCCACTGCTTTATTGCATGTTAATGCTTATAGGGGTGGGTTTTATAATGGTGACCAGCGCCTCAATGCCCACAGCCGAAAGGCTGTTTGATAACTCATACCATATTACCATTCGCCACAGCATGTTTTTAGCAATGGCATTTATTTTATTTTGGATTGCCGCCAGTGTCCCTATGGATTGGTGGAAACGCTCAAACCCGTATTTGTTATTGCTTGGCATGGTGCTGCTTATTGCGGTGTTAATAATAGGCCGCGAAGTTAACGGCGCAAAACGTTGGATTCCCATTGGACCTGTTGGTTTTCAGGTGGCTGAGGCCGCCAAATTATACTTTTTCAGTTATATAGCTGGCTACTTGGTAAGAAAGCGTGAAGAAGTACAAGAAAATATTAAGGGCTTTGCAAAGCCTATTGCTGTATTTGCGGTGTATGCCTTACTCATTTTATTGCAGCCCGATTTAGGGACCGTAGTAGTTATGTTTGTAACAACAGTGGGGCTGTTATTTTTGGCCGGCGCGAAGCTGTGGCAGTTTTTTGTACTCATTTTAACGGGCATAGGGCTTGTTGTATTACTGATTATTGTAGAGCCATACAGAATGGCGCGAGTTGTAGGCTTTTTAGACCCTTGGGAAGACCCATTTGGAAAAGGGTATCAGTTAGTGCAGTCGCTTATGGCCTACAGCCAAGGGGGCTGGTTTGGCCAAGGGTTAGGTAACAGCGTTCAAAAGTTACAGTATTTACCCGAGGCTCATAACGACTTTATTTTTGCTGTTATAGGTGAAGAGCTAGGCCTTGTAGGTGTAGCAAGTATTTTATGTGTGTTGGCTGTGTTTGTATTTAGGGCGCTTTTAATAGGCCAGCAAGCGTTAAAGTGTGGCAAAGAATACGAAGGCTATTTTGCGTTTGCTATTGGCATTTGGTTTGCGTTTCAAACCATGGTTAATGTAGGCGCCAGTGCAGGGTTATTACCGACTAAAGGGTTAACCTTGCCGTTTATTTCGTATGGTGGTTCAAGTTTATTAATCATGACGATTGCCACCGGTATTTTATTGCGTGTTGATTTTGAAACTAAAATGGCAACCAAACAAGCCACCTCACGCGGAGGTAAACGATGAGTAAAAAATTAGTAGTTGTGGCTGGCGGTACAGGTGGGCATATATTCCCTGGTATTGCTGTAGCCGATTATTTAAAAGAGCAAGGCTGGCAAGTAAGCTGGATAGGCACGCCAGACAGAATGGAAGCGGATGTTGTACCAAAGCATAACATTGAGATTGATTTTATTAATGTAAAAGGCGTTCGCGGTAATGGTTTAAAGCGTCTTATTAAAGCTCCATTCATGGTACTTAATGCAATATTGCAAGCGCATAAGGTATTGAAATTTCAGCAACCAGATGTTGTGCTTGCTATGGGCGGCTATGTAACTGGACCAACGGGGATTGCGGCTAAAAGTTTAGGTATCCCACTGGTGATTCATGAGCAAAATGCAGTGGCAGGTATGAGTAACAAATGGTTGGCAAAATTTGCTAACAAAGTACTTGCTGCGTTTCCAAGCGCCTTTGCACCAGGGCAAGCTGAATTAGTCGGTAATCCAGTACGTGCAAGCGTTGCTAATGTCGCTAAACGTGATGTTTCAAGCCCTGTAAATATTTTAGTGGTGGGGGGCTCGTTAGGCGCACAAGTGCTTAACCAAACACTACCAGAGGCATTTAGTTTACTTGCTAAAATAGCGCCAATTAAAGTGTGGCACCAAACAGGTAAAGGCCATATTGAGGGTGTACAAAGTGCGTATGCGCAAAACAACATTGCAGATGAAGACCTAAAAGTTGCTGAATTTATAGATGATATGGACGCCGCCTACGCGTGGGCCGATATTGTTATTTGCCGTGCTGGTGCACTTACTGTTAGTGAAATCGCCGCCGCAGGTAAAATGGCTGTGTTTGTGCCGTTTCCACATGCGGTAGACGATCATCAAACCGCCAACGCAAAGTATTTAGTAACCGCAAATGGCGCGCTTTTAATGCCTCAGCCCCAGTTTAATAAAGACTCGATAGTTGAGCTATTAAACCCGTATTTGGCAAAGCCTATATTAATTAAACAAATGGCCAGTAATGCTAAGCAACAAGCCATTTTAGATGCCACAGCAAGCGTTGCCTCGCACTGTGAGCAAGTAACAAATAAGAGAAAATAAGTGAAAGATAAGTCAATACAAGAACAACAAACTCGACCTGCTATGCGTCGAATAGAGACCATCCATTTTATTGGTATTGGCGGTGCGGGTATGGGCGGCATTGCCGAAGTACTGGCTTTTGAAGGCTACCGTATTACAGGCTCAGATATAGCGCACAGCGCAATGACCGAACGTTTAATTAAAGCGGGTGCCGAAGTATTTATAGGCCATCACGAAAACAACGTAAAAGATGCCAACGTCGTTGTTGTTTCAAGTGCTATTGACGAAACAAACCCTGAAATTATTGCAGCAAAAGCGGCACGTATACCGGTAGTTCGCCGTGCAGAAATGCTTGCCGAATTAATGCGTTTTCGCCATGGCATTGCCATTGCGGGCACACATGGTAAAACCACAACAACGAGCTTAATTGCCAGCATTTATGCTCAAGCAGGGCTTGATCCTACCTTTATTATTGGCGGCTTATTAAATAGCGCAGGCAGTAACGCAAAAGTAGGCAAGAGCGACTTTTTAATTGCTGAGGCAGATGAAAGCGATGCATCATTTTTGCATTTACAGCCAATGGTATCGGTGATCACCAATATTGAAGAAGATCACATGGAAACCTATGGCGGCAGCCTTGAAAAAATGAAAGACACTTATGTGGACTTTATTCATAACCTGCCATTTTATGGCTTAGCCGTTGTGTGTATAGACTCGCAGGTAGCCAGTGAGTTGATCCCACGTTTTGCTCGCCCTGTAATTACGTATGGCGAGTCAAAAGATGCCGACTACCGCATGAGCGATTTTAGTCAATCAGCAAGTACTTGTACTTTTACAGTGACTAATAAGAATGGCGATAGCCTAACAGCTACGCTTAACATGCCGGGTAAGCACAATGCACTTAATGCCACGGCGGCAATTGCAGTGGCTAAAGATCAAAACATTGCTAACCACGCAATTTTAGAGGCACTGCAAAAATTTGAAGGCATAGGGCGTCGTTTTCAGCACTACGGTGAATTTGAAAATGAGCGCGGCAATGTCATGCTGGTGGATGACTACGGACATCATCCATCAGAAGTTGCAGCCACCATTGCAGCTGTACGCGAAGGCTGGCCAGAAAAACGCTTAGTTATGGTTTATCAACCACACCGATTTACCCGTACACGCGATTTATACGAAGACTTTGTAAAAGTACTGGCTGATGTCGATCAACTTTTATTACTAGATGTGTACAGTGCCGGTGAAGATCCTATTGTGGGCGCAGACAGTAAAAGCCTGTGCCGCAGCCTACGCCAACGCGGAAAAGAGCCTCTACACGTAGCAACGAGCGCAGAGCTTGCTGGTGTGCTGGCCGATAACTTACAAAATAACGACTTAGTTTTAACGCAAGGCGCTGGTAATATAGGACAATTGGTTAAAACATTAGCGGCAACAGGTATGTCGGTTGAAAAATTAAAGCAAGGTGAAGTATGACGCAGCAAAACGCGCAATTTGGTAAAGTAGCAGTACTGCTAGGGGGTAACTCAGCAGAGCGCGAAGTGTCACTACGTTCAGGGCTAGCAGTGCTTAATGCACTACAAAATGCTGGCGTTGATGCCATTGCTTTTGACCCGCAAAATCGTTCATTGTGGGAATTAAAAGAGTTAAACATAGATCGTGTCTTTATTGCATTGCATGGCCGTGGTGGCGAAGATGGAACAGTGCAAGGTGCGCTTGAATTTATGAACTTGCCATACACAGGCAGTAATGTATTGGGTTCAGCCTTAGCAATGGATAAAGTCCGTTGTAAGCATTTATTTAAATCTGCAGGACTAAGCACAGCGCCTTATGCAGTTGTTGATGCTAAAAAAGGCTTTGATGCAAAAGCCATTATGGATGAGTTTAAAAAAGTAATGGTGAAGCCATCACACGAAGGCTCAAGCATAGGTATGGCGCAAGCAAGTACCGCTCAAGAGCTTGAAGATGCACTAACACACGCTTTTAAGTTTGATAGCCAAGTGTTAGTGGAGCAGTGGATAACCGGACGCGAGTTTACAGTGACTGTATTAGGCGACGAAGTGCAACCTGTTATTGAAATGACGACCCCAAACGGCTTTTACGATTATCAAGCTAAGTATCAGTCAAACACAACGCAGTATCATTGCCCTGCCGATTTATCGGCGCATGATACACAGTGTATACAAGCTATGTCATTAGAAGCGTTTGATTTAGTAGGTGCAAGCGGCTGGGGCCGTGTAGATGCGATGCAAGATGAGCAGGGAAATTTTTATTTGTTAGAAGTAAATACAGTCCCTGGCATGACCGAAAAATCGCTGGTGCCCATGGCGGCAAAAGCAAACGGGGCAACATTTGAGCAATTAGTTATTCGCATTTTGGAGCAAACGCTTTAATATGCACCCCCTTTTAGAAAAAGCTCAACAGTTAAAACAGCAACTTAACTTTAATTGGTCGCTAATTTTTGGTGTGAGCTTTTTTCTAGTGGTAGTGATAGGGCTGGTGCAAATAACGAGCGGTGTATCTGATTGGCTAGTAGAGAACAAAGATGCACAAATAAAGCACTTAACGGTGCTAGGAAAGCCCAAATACACTGACGAAAAGGCCATAATAAAAGCAATAAAAAAGGCCGATTTAAGCAGTTTTTTTGAGCTAGATGTAAAACGCGTACAGAAACTAGTAAAAGATTTACCTTGGGTTGCAACTGTATCGGTTCGCAAGCAGTGGCCTGATACAATACAAGTGTACGTAGTTGAACACGAAGCCGTAGCCCATTGGAATAGCGATTTACTGCTAAACCAAAGTGGCGATGCTTTTGAAGCAAGCAGCGATAAACTTGCCAATGATTTACCGCAACTTTATGGCCCAGAGGGTAGCGAAAAAGAAGCGTGGATTGCTTTTAAGCAATTTGACGAAATGCTAAAGGTAAATGCGTTAACATTAAAAAGCTTGGCACTTTCGGAGCGTTTTTCGTGGCAGTTGTGGTTAGATAATGGTGTGCGCCTAAATTTAGGGCGCAAAGATAAAGCAAAGCGAGTACAGCGGTTTATAGATGTGTACCCGCGCATGGAAAAGCGTGCAGATGCACAAATAGATGCAATAGATTTACGCTATGATACCGGCCTTGCAGTTAGCTATAAGCCTGTGCAAGAACAGCAATTACAAAATAAGAGTAAGGCATGACTAAGTCAGCAGAAAGAAACCTAGTGATTGGATTAGACGTTGGTACCTCAAAAGTGGTGGCCACGGTAGGTGAAATCACCGCAGATAACAAGCTCAGCATTGTTGGTGTGGGCAGCCAAGTATCTCATGGTATGGATAAAGGCGGCGTAAACGATTTAAACTTAGTGTCTGAGTCGATTCGCCGAGCAATAGATGAAGCCGAATTAATGGCTGATTGTCGTATTAGCTCAGTGTACTTAGGGATCTCTGGCAAACACATACAATGTCAAAACGAAAGCGGCGTGGTTGCAATTAATAATACCGAAGTAACTGATGAAGACATTGAAAATGTAATTCATATAGCGCGCTCTGTGCCTATTTCGGCCGAGCGTAAAATGCTGCATGCATTACCGCAAGAATATAGCATTGATATGCAAGAGGGCATTAAAAACCCCCTTGGTATGAGCGGTGTGCGTATGGAAGCACGTGCACACATTATTACTTGTTCAAACGATATGGCTAAAAATATCGAAAAATGCGTAGAGCGCTGTGGTCTAGAGGTTGATCAGCTTATATTTACCGCACTCGCATCGTGTTATTCAGTATTAACTGATGACGAAAAAGAGCTTGGCGTAGCGGTGCTCGATATTGGTGGTGGTACAATGGATATCACTATTTATATTAACGGTGCATTGCGCCATTCTTCAGTGATTCCGGTGGCGGGTAATCAAGTAACCGGTGATATTGCAAAAATATTTCGTACACCTATATCACATGCTGAGTCACTCAAAGTACAATATGCATGTGCAAGTAGCCAAATGGCCAGTAACGAAGACACCATAGAAGTACCCAGTGTAGGCGGGCGACCAGCACGTTTAATGTCGCGTCATACTTTATCTGAAGTGGTAGAGCCTCGTTTTAGAGAATTATTTGAACTAGCGATGGAAGAAATTCGTCGCTCAGGTTTAGAAGACCAAATTGCGGCAGGCCTCGTTATTACAGGCGGGACTGCTAAAATGACTGGCGCAATGGAAGTGGCTGAAGACATTTTCCAAATGCCAGTGAGAATAGGCAAACCAATCGGGATAGTTGGTTTGACAGACTACGTAGACGATCCTTCGTACGCAACCGCTGTAGGTTTGTTACAATACGGGCGCACTATGCAATCGATGAATGCACAAAAGTCGAAAGCAGAGGATAATAATAATTGGTGGAACCGCATTACTAAATGGTTCCAAGGCGAGTTTTAAAGTACTCAAGTCGGAGAGTAAACATGTTTGATATGATGGAACAACACAGCGAAGAAGCTGTAATTAAGGTAATTGGCGTGGGCGGTGGCGGCGGTAACGCTGTTGAGCACATGGTAAAACAACAAATAGAAGGTGTGCGCTTTATAGCCGCAAATACGGATGCACAAGCATTACGTAATTCCGCTGCCGATATTACCGTACAACTAGGCACGCAAATTACCTCAGGGTTAGGTGCAGGCGCAAACCCAGAAGTAGGCCGTGAGTCGGCTGAAGAAGATGCAGAAACAATCCGTGCCAGCCTTGAAGGCGCAGATATGGTATTTATTGCTGCCGGCATGGGCGGTGGTACAGGTACCGGTGCTGCGCCTGTGGTTGCTAAAATTGCTAAAGAGCTCGATATTTTAACGGTTGCTGTAGTAACGCGTCCTTTTGACTTTGAAGGTAAAAAACGCGCCGCAGCGGCTGAACAAGGCATTAACGAATTGTCAGAAATTGTAGACTCACTTATTACAATTCCGAACAATAAATTGCTTAAAGTTTTAGGCAAAGGGACTACACTGTTAGATGCCTTCGCTAAAGCAAACGATGTACTTTTTGGTGCGGTTCAAGGTATTGCGGAGCTAATTACACGTTCTGGTTTAATTAACGTGGATTTCGCCGACGTACGTACCGTAATGTCAGCAATGGGTACTGCCATGATGGGCACAGCTTCAGCATCAGGCCCAGATCGTGCTCAAGAAGCTGCAGAAGCGGCTATCTCAAGCCCATTACTAGAAGACGTTGATTTAACCGGTGCTAAAGGTATTTTGGTTAATATTACCGCAGGTATGGACATTGCGATTGAAGAGTTTGAAATTGTGGGTAACCACGTTAAAGCGCTAGCGTCTGAAAATGCAACTGTGGTTGTGGGTGCAGTTATTGACCCTGAAATGAGCGACGAGTTACGTGTAACCGTGGTTGCTACAGGGTTAGGCGGCGATCGTCGTCCGCAGTTTGGTATTGTTGATAACGGCTTTAAAAAGGCATCAGGCTCTGATGTAGCAAGTTCATCAAACCAATCTAGCAGCATGTACGTACCAAGCTTTGCAAGCCAAGGCACAAGCACTGAAGAAACGACGCCAAGCACGCAAGTAGAAAGTAAAGAACAAGCGCCATCTACAAGCTCAAGCAACACGGCAAGTTCATCAGCGCAAAGCAGTAAAAAAGCGGATAAATCAGAAGGCGGAGATTATTTTGATATTCCGGCTTTTTTACGTAAGCAGGCTGATTAACATTTACTAATGCTTTTGTTTGAAATATGTACAAATATTGAAAGGCAAAAGGATTTATGTTAAACTCCGCCGTCTAACTGTAACTGATTTAAAAGTGAGCGAACCTATGATTAAACAGCGTACGATTGCACAAGTAGTCAAAGCCATAGGAATTGGACTTCATAAAGGTGAGAAGGTCACAATAACTCTCCGACCTGCGAGCGCAAATACCGGGATTGTATTTCGTCGTGTGGACCTTGATCCGGTTGTTGATTTTGAAACAACACCTGAAGCCGTTGGTGATACGCAATTATGTACCTGTTTAATTAACAAAGATGGTGTTCGCTTATCAACGACTGAGCACTTAATTGCAGCGGTTGCTGCAATGGGTATCGATAATTTAATTGTTGAATTAGATAGCTCAGAAGTGCCGATTATGGATGGTAGTGCATTACCGTTCATTTATTTGTTACAAAAAGGCGGCATTGAAGAGCAAAATGTTGCGAAACGCTTTATTCGTATAAAAGAAAAAGTACGTATTGAAGAAGGCGATAAATGGGCCGAAGTAGAACCATATGATGGTTTTCATATCGACTTTGAAATTGCCTTTGATCACCCGGCCATTAACGAAAGCCGTCAGCGCATTGGTTTAGATATTACTGCGCAAAGCTTTACTGAAGAAATTAGCCGTGCACGTACGTTTGGCTTCATGAAAGATATTGAATACATGCATGCTAATAACCTAGCACTGGGTGGCAGCATGGACAGCGCAGTAGTACTTGATGACTTTAAAGTACTAAACCCAAATGGTTTGCGCTACAGCGATGAATTTGTAAAACACAAAATATTAGACTGTGTGGGCGACATGTTTATGACAGGTCATAACCTACTAGGTAAAGTAACGGCTTATAAATCGGGTCACGATTTAAATAACAAGTTACTTCGCAAAATTATGGCAACTGAGTCAGCATGGGAGTGGGCAACATTTGAAACGCCTGTTACGATGCCTGCACCCGGCCTTGAATTAGCGACTGCCTAATTTAGTATTTTTTAAAATACACGCTCACAAACAGTTATAAAAAATGACGCTAACAGCGTCATTTTTTTTGCTTTTAATTTAGCTAAATTTTAAGAATAGACTGCAATTGATCTAAGTTAGCTATTGTGTAAGTAGGAGTTATGCCTTCAGGTAACTGCTCGCCTGGGTGCTGTAGCCAACAGGTATCAATACCGGCATTATTGCCTCCCAAAATATCGCTAGAGGCAGTGTCGCCCACCATCAATATTTTGCTTTTATCTGGATTACCCATAAGCTTAAATGTGTGCTCGAAAATAGCCTTGTTAGGTTTAGCAATGCCTACTAGTTCAGAAATAACCAACCAATCAAACATCTCTTTTAAACCTGTGTGTTCTAAACGCACCGTTTGCAAGCGGGCAAAGCCGTTGGTTATGATGCCTAATTTAGCATGTGGCTTTAGTTTATTTAACAGCGCTACGGCGCCGGGTAAAGGTTCACAAATTTGTGCCATAGCATCTAAAAATGCATCGTTTAGCTCTTTAGCGGGTACCCCTAATTTTACAGCCCACTCGTTAAAGCGGGTTACTTGTAAGTAATCGGCGCTAATTTTTCCATCTTGATAATCTATCCACAGCTGCTTATTAGTTTTTTGGTAATGGATGTAATCGGCTTGAGTAAACTCAATATTGTACGCTTTAAACATGCGGGTCATTCCCGCTAAAATATCAAACCTGAATAGTGTTTCGTCTGCATCAAACAGTACATAACTGTATTTCATTAATTTTCCTGATAAAGGCTAGGGTGTAAAAAAGGCGCCATAGCTAAGGTAAGCGCTTGGGTGTAGGTGCTTTGTCGGGTTGCATGATTGTTTGTAAGTAGTCCTATTGCGCCGCCTTTTTGCTTAACATTATGGGTGTTAAATGTTTTATCCATCACATCGCCAAGCTCTTCACCTTTTAATAGCGCGTTATATAACACTTGCGGTAACGGCAGGTTACTGCTGCGTCCTATCGCTTGCTCAGAGCCATTATTAATAACAACATAGGCAAAGGTTGCAGCCCCATAGCTAAATTGCTCTGCACCGCCTTCCATTGCACAGTAGTAATCTGCTTGGTACATATTTTTGCAGTAAGTAACTCGGTTTTGTGCGCCTATACGGGTTTGCTCTTCGCCAATTGGTTGATCGGGAACATTTGAGGGAGCATCAACGCCTTGGCAATCAATTTCGTAACTAGGAAAGTACATTGCAAAAATATGTTTTGCAGCGTTAATTTTTACTGGGTTTTTAGAGCCCACAATAATTTTTAATGAGTGCGACACGTTTTCCCTCACTGTTAGCAAAAGCAGCAGTGTACGTCAGAAGTGTAAATCATAAAAGAGGGGCTAAATGGGTATATCTAATGGAGCAAGGTTTTCAAGCGCACGCTTTTTAACAATAATGTCTTTAATAAGCGGGGTAAGCACCAGCTCCATTGCTAAACCCATTTTACCGCCTGGCACCACAAGGGTATTTATACGCGACATAAAGCTGCCTTCAATCATTTGTAAATAATACGGAAAATCAACGTCATCAATTCCTCTAAAGCGAATAACAACAAAGCTTTCATCTAGTGAAGGGATATCTTTTGCGCTAAATGGGTTTGACGTATCAACCGTTGGCACACGTTGAAAGTTAATATGGGTGCGCGAAAACTGCGGTGTGATGTGGTTAATGTAGTCATCCATACTGCGTACAATTGAGTCCATTACTTTTTCGCGAGAGTGGCCGCGGTCTTGCGTATCGCGGATCAATTTTTGGATCCACTCAAGGTTAATAATTGGCACCATGCCTATAAGCAAGTCTACGTGCTTAGCTACATCGTGATCCTGATCAACCACGCCTCCGTGCAAACCTTCATAAAACATCAAGTCAGTGTTTGTTTCAAGATCTTGCCAAGGAGTAAATGTACCGGGTAACTGATTGTAAGGCACGGCTTCATCAAAGGTGTGTAAGTATCGGCGTAACTTGCCTTGGCCTGTTTCGCCATAGGTACTAAATAAGGTTTCTAATGCGCCAAAGTCATTGGCTTCGCGGCCAAAGTAACTAATGTGCTTACCTTCTTGCTGTGCTTCGCGTATTTTTTTGTCCATTTCTGGGCGTGTGTAACGATGAAAGCTATCTCCTTCGATAAAAGCCGCATCAATATTAAGGCTACGAAAAATATGTTTAATTGCATTGGTGGTGGTTGTAGTACCCGCACCCGATGAACCGGTTATTGCAATGATAGGATGTTTAGCAGACATGTTTTTTCTCTTTTTTAGGACCAAGACAGTTATAAAGAGTTGACTGACTGAGGTCAAGTGACGCCATCGGCAAATAACGTTATCATGAGGTGCTTAAAATTAAAACGAGAGAAAGCATGAAACTTATTAAACCATGGCTTGGGCTAGCTTCTATAGCGGCGCTAAGCCTAGCGAATGCACAGGCTAGCATGCTAAAAAGCCAAATTTTGTTGGCCGATTTAAATACACCTTACGGTATGCAAGTAAGTATAGTGAGCGACAAAAACAGCTATAACAACCAGCCTTATTTAACAAACCAAGGTATTTATTTTACGCACGAAGTTATTTCAAGCGAGCAAAGTCAAACCGATATTGCCTATTATGACTTAGCAACCAAGCAAGTAAGCAACATAACAAATACGCCAGTGAGCGAATATTCGCCCACTGTTATGCCCTCAAAACAAAGTTTATCGGCCATTGTGGTAGAGCAAGATAGCAAACAAAAGCTGTGGCAATACCCACTCGATACTGAGCAAGCTCCGAGCCGTATTTTTGATTGGATTGAACCTGTTGGCTACCATGCATGGGGCGCTCAAAGCGACTTAGTGATGTTTATTTTAGGTGAGCCACATACATTGCAATATACGTCGGTTGCTGCGGCAAAAGGCGAGGTGGTAGCAAGCAACATAGGGCGTACGCTTATTTATATCAGTAAAACCGCAACATTTTTATTTAGCTACACAAAAAATGAACAGCATATTTTAGCAAGTTTTAACCCCCAATCTAAACAGGTGGAAGATTTACTTAGATTGCCAGAGCAAGTACAAGACTTTATTTTAAAAGATGCTAATACAGTGGCTTATGCGGTTAAAAACCGTGTATATATGCGTAGTTTAAGCGGCACCAATGAAGTTTCTCAATGGCTTAACTTAAGCCCGTATTGCGAGACAAACATAACAAGAATGAGTTATAAAAACGACAAACTTGCCTTTGTATGCGATGTAAAATAATTCGGACTTTGCGGCGCGTATAGGCTAATGTAATGCACTATTAAACATTAAAGGGATCACCACGTGGCGTATAGTACAGATGAGTTAACAGAGCAGCTCATTCAGTTAAAGTGCAGAAGTAACTTTAAAATTAAAAACATTGCTGAGTACATGTTAGCAAATTCTAAAGAAGCCATTTATACCCACAGCGAAGCGGGTAAAGGCAAAATAATTATTCGCCCAGCCTTTGAGGTGTTTAGCGATGACTTTGCAACAATTGATGAGGTAACACGAGTACAAGGTTATTTTCATAGTAGCGAGATGACGCGCTTTCCTACACGTATTCACAAAAGTGCGCAGCCGATTCACTATGGTGTGGCCTTTAAAATTAACTCAGCGCAAGCAGCAAAAGACTTTATTGCCAAGCTAACACAGATTATTAACGGGTAAATAAAAGCCGCTGAGTGGATAACTCAGCGGCTTTTTTAATTATGCATATTTACTGTTAATTAAGCTTATTTGCTTTTTAAAAAGTCATTAACTGATGTAAGCTCTCGCGCTTTAAGCGCAATACAGTCGTTAGTACTTTCTTCAAGCTTGCTTAGCGTACGCGCGTAGCCCGGTGTTTCTTCAATTTTATCTTTAAAGAATGCTTGCGTGGTTGCTAAACTTTGTTGATCACAACGCGCGGTCGTAAAGTACGGTAAGTTAGGTACAAAAAACGGCGGTAAATTTTGTGTTACCTTGTCGTAATTGTTGTATATCCACTCAATAAATAGTGCTTGGCGTGACTCGCTATAACTTTGACCTGCTAAAATAGTACGCATGTCAGATGCCGTTACGTCGTCAGTGAGGGTATACGCTAACACTTGCTTTTGTAACTGCGGCTTGCCCATAAAACCCATTGCTGCCAACATGTTTGTGCGTACTTGTGGATCTTTAGTGGTTTTAAAGGTTGCCATAAATTGATCAAGTAAGGCTTTATCCCCATTATAGGCGGCAAGTTTTAAGTAGGTAGCTGCTAAATACGGATCCACTTTTTGCGGATCGTTTAAGTACACTTGCGTTTGCTCTTTTGCTTTGCTGATCACGCGTTGATCTTCGCCATCAAAACCAAGTAAGGAGACAACACCTGCACGTAGTTGTGATACTGCACCGTCTTCGCCAGCTTGTGCTTCAAGTGAATATTTTTTAGCTGCAGGCATTACTGCACTGCGTATAAACTCAGGCCATAACGCTTCGTTGCTTTCATCTTTAAAGGTATTTTTTTGCGATACTAAATAGCCCAGCGCTGTATTAGCAACACGAGGGTGATCATCGCTTACAAATACTTCTAGAGTTTGCATTAGTTTAGCGGCCGATATTACACCTGCATCAAGCAGTGCATCAGTGGCAGAAAGCAGCGCTAAACGCTCACGATCATTCAGTGCTTGCGGCGCATGTTTTATCAGTGAGTCAAACTGCGCGTCGTCCATTACCCAGCGGTAATAACCTAGTGCGCCTTCATCGGGGTAAATCCACTCTGGCTCAAAATCAAGCGTCAAAGTTTGGCTTTGCTGATTAAGTAAAATACTGGCTGTTTTTACTTTATCGCCAGCGCCATATTTTATCCCAACAGGGACATTCCAAAGCTGTGCAGGAGCATCTACACCGGCATTAGCAAAGCGACTTTGCGATACAGTAATTTTTTTACCGTCTTGTCTTACATTTACAAGCGGAAAAGAAGACTGTTCAATAAATGATTTTAAAACACTGGCAACATCTTTATTAGACGCTTTACCAAGTGCTTCCCATAAATCGGCTGCTTCGGCGTTTTTATATGAGAATTTTTTTAGATAACTTTGAATGCCTTTTTGGAATGCCTCTTCACCAATCCAGTTTTCAACCATAGCAAGCACCGCGCTGCCTTTACTGTAGGCAAGCCCTAAACCATCCATAATATCGGCTTCGGTTTTAATCGGTTTACGAATAGGCTTAGTGCTTAAGCGAGCATCTAATGCCATTACGTTGTTTTGTGGTAAATCAAGGTGAGATTCAAATTCAGGGTTAAGCTGTTTAGTAATTTTTGCCGCCATCCAGCTAGCAAATGCTTCGTTTAACCATAAGTCGTTCCACCACTTCATGGTCACTAAGTTACCGTACCATTGGTGAGCCAGCTCGTGCGCAATAATCGACACATTACGCTGTTTTTTACTGCGTGTAGCGGCTGCTAAATCAACCAGTAATATATCTTCGCGGTAGGTAACTAGGCCTGAGTTTTCCATTGCACCAAAAGGAAACTCGGGTACGGCTACCGAGTCGAGCTTTTTATAAATATAAGGAATACCAAAATACGCCTCAAGTGCAGCAAGTACTTTGGGCATGTTCTCTTTTGCGTAATCAGCTAAATGAATTTTACCCTGCGGGGTAATAACACGCCCTGGAATTGGCATGTCTTTTATTTCAAGCTCTTCAAAAGGGCCCACGGCCATAGCCACTAAATAAGAAGGAATAGGGGGCGTTTTATCAAAGTAATGTGTTGTCATATCGCCGTTGACTGTGGTTTTAAGCTCTGGCGTATTGGCATAAACCTTTTGAGACGTTGGCGCTGTAATCGTTAACTGAAACGGTATTTTATAACTTGGTTCATCAAATACCGGAAAGGCTCGGCGCGCATCATTCATTTCAAACTGAGTAAATAAATAAGGTGTGCCCTGATCAATTGTTTTGTATAAGCCCACACTTTGGCGATTATACGGCGCCGAAAAATCTATTTTAAGGGTGTACTTACCCGGTTGAATTTTCTCATCACAGCTAAATTTTACTTTTTCTGTTTTTAGCATTTCGTTGTTTAAGTCGCAGTTTTCATTGCCTAATAACTGCGCCATTTTAACAGCGTAAGCCACGCCGTTAAGTTCAATGTAATGAGTGGGTTTTAACACTTCTAGGGCTATTTCTGTCATCCCTGTAAAGGTGTCTTGGCTTGGGTCGAGTGTTAACGACACCTTTTGTGAACTTGGTTTAGCAAGCTTTTCGATAACGAACTCGTTAGCGTTGGCAGTAGTCATTGCTAAAGCAACGCTTACTGTTAATAGGCTTTTTAAAAACATAGTGATCCCTAGATTGTTGTTGTTAGAAACTGTCTCAAATAGGCATTTCTATGCCCTTAAAAGTTGAGATTTAGATATCCTAGCAGCTTTTTTTACGAGAGTAATTTAATAAAGTAGCTACTTGGATTTAAAATAGTAACAAATAGTGTCAGTGACTTTGGCGTTGGTTAAAGCGCTGCCAATGCAGTTGTGGATTAATAGTACGAATTTGCTGTATTACAGTGTTTAGTAGGGCTACATCATCAAATTTTTCATCAGGGTATTCGTTAAACCCCATTAAATAATTAAAAGCATCTTTTGAATTCGCTTGTAATGCATAAATACGCACTTGTTGCTCAAAATTAAGTCGCAGGCTACTTATGGCGGTTTTCATACCGAGTTGATCAACAGTGGGAATCGCACATTTTTGCAAATAACCCGCACGCTCACCTTCACCTGTAAACCAGATGCGCACTTTTTCGCTATAACGGCCAGACTTAGCTGGTAAATCAAATAACAATCGTGTGTGATTATGTGCTTTAACAAAGGCAATAAAGTCGTTAAGCCCTGCATCAACTAAGGCTTGATGCACCGGAACTAAGCGCGCTTTTATTTTTCCATTAGTATGAAAATTAAAACACAAAATGCCATTTTTAAGCTCAAGATCGTCAAGCGTTAAACAGCCAATTTCATCACTATATGCGCCACTGTAATAGGCAATTAAAGGCAACCAAAAATGCCAATGCTTTGCTTGCTCTCTTGCTACTTTAAAGTCGCTATAAATATAGCCGTTATAAAGCGTATGCAGTTCCATTGCTGAAAAAGGGCGGCGACCAAGATGGGTTTTCAACGTAATCCCTTGAAATTAATGACACGATATATTTTATACTTAAAACAGATAAACATGCGAGTGTCGATTCTAGTATTCATGTTTTTAGCTACAAAACAAAAACACCCACTTAAAAAGCAGGTGTTGTATTAACTATTATATAAAAAGCGATAATTATTCGCTTAGTGCGCGTGCTAAGCCAACAGGCTCAATTTCTACACACACTTGGTCGTCATTCCAATTTAAACCAACTAATGCGCTGTCTTCGTTTAAATCTTCTACCCACTCATCTAAAAATTCATCTAAATTAATTTCTACAGGCGTAAACTCTTGCCACTCTTCTTTACACTGGGCCTTTGCTGCCTCTTCACTTTCCCATAAAAGCAGTACATCTGTTTCAGCAAACTGGTTAGATTCGCACACTACAAAGCCGCCGTCGTCGCCACCTAGCGCCCACACTTGCTCGCTTAAACGTACTTTTTCTACAAAGCTAACTAGTTGTGATTCAATTTCAATATCGCTCATGTGTTTACCTTATTTGTTTAGGGTCTAGGATCGGTGCTTATTGCAACTTGATGCGTGCCATAGTCGTTATAAAAACTGACTAAAGCAGCGTGCTGGCTAAAGTCTGTTAATTCACGAAAGCAAATCCAATCAAGTAGGCAGTATAAACTGATGTTAAGGCATTCACAGCCTTTAAATTCATCATCGTTTAAATGATTATTTAAATAGCTTAATGTTTGTGCAACTCGTTCGTTTTGCAGATTAAAAAATAATTTATCGTCGCTAGTATCAAATCCTGAGCGTCTGCTAAGTGCTAATTCTACTAACGAGTCGTTACAGGCGTTAATAATATTAAGTAGGTGTTCTTGCGACCAAGTTAGTGGGTTTTTTTTAGCCTTGGCGATGAGGTAACGCAAAATAATAGTCGAGTCGCTTAGCGTTAAATCGCCATCAATTAAAACCGGTATTTTACTTGCGGGATTGTTACTGGCTAAGGTAGGGCGGTCTTGCTCAGAAAAAATATCGAGGTTTACTAGCGCTAAGTCAACATTGTTTTGTGCTGCCCACATTCTTACTCTGCGTACAAATGGAGAAGGGATAGATCCTATAAGTTTCATAATTGCTCCTAAAAAAAGCCGCATAAGCGGCTTTTATAATGTGATAACTCAACGTTATTCTGAGCGGCTTGTCACTTCTAGTAAGTGATAGCCAAACTGTGTTTGTACAGGACCTTGTACTTGGTTAATGGGCGCTGAAAATACGACTTTATCAAACTCAGGCACCATCATACCCGGGCCAAACTCGCCCAGTGCACCGCCGTCTTGACCAGAAGGGCAGTTTGAATAGGATTTTGCAAGCTCTGCAAAGTCTTCGCCTTGTTCAATCTTAGCTTTTAAATCTAAGCACTCTGCTTCGCTGTCTACTAAAATGTGCCTTGCACTTGCCACTGCCATAAAATCTCCTGTTTAAAGTTGGTGTATTTAACCATTAAAGCCAGTCTAGTTAGTTTTAACGCGCAGTACCAGTATAAACTTAATTGATGAGTAGCGTATTTTCAATTGCATCAATTAATTCTTTTGAAGTAGGGGCAACTTTACTGTTAAAACGTTTAATGGTTTTACGGTCAGCGGATACTAAGTATTTATAAAAGTTCCAGTTAGGTGAGCTGGTATGCGCGTTTAAATGTTTAAATAGTGGGTTTGCATCACTGCCGCGTACTTCGCTGGCAGCAAACATATTAAAAGTGACGCCGTAGTTAATAAAGCACACTTTTGCTATGTCTTTTTCATCGTTTTCTTCTTGAAAAAAATCATCAGAAGGAAAACCTAATACCACTAAACCTTTGTCTTTGTATTGTTGGTGTACTTTTTCTAGGCCTTCAAATTGAGAGGTAAAACCACAATTACTTGCTGTATTTACAATAAGTAAAGGGCGGTTTTTAAATTGGCATAAGTTTAAGGATTCTTTCGAACGCAGTTTACGAAACTCAACATTTGTAAAGTCTTCGCATTGTGGCTGTTGTTTGTGGGGTAATGTGTCATTTGCTTGGGCACTTAAGCTGGTAATAAAAATACTCAGCCCCAGTAACGTTTTTTTTAACATACTCAACGCCTAAATTTATAATTGTTTGACTGGTCTATCTTACGCTAATATGCACAAAAGTGATCAACAATATTAAGCGCTTATGACAACACGATTAGCCACTATCGAAGATTTACCTACCATTGTAGCAATATACAACGAAACCATCGCTTCGCGTATGGTGACCGCCGATACTGAAGAGGTATCTGTAGAAAGTAAGCTAGAGTGGTTTAATAGCCACTCTAAAAAACGCCCGATTTATGTTTATTGCGAAAATGGTCAAGTACTTGCTTGGTTAAGCTATAAATCGTTTTATGGGCGTCCCGCATATGATGGCACTGTCGAAATAAGTATTTATATTACCAAAGCGGCACAAGGTAAAGGACTTGGTAAAAGGCTGATGGAGTTTGCGCAAAAAGAGGCTAAACAACTCAAAATTGAAGTGTTGCTTGGTTTTATTTTTAGCCACAATTTACCAAGTATTAAGCTATTTAAGCATTTCGGATTTAGCGTATGGGGAGAGTTGCCAAATATCGCGGTAATGGACAATACACACTATAGCTTAACTATTTTCGGCAAGCATCTACCAAAATAGTTGTGGAGCTTATCGGTAAAAAAATTAAAATTAAGTCTAACAACCTATACCAACTAAGAAATTATAGGCTACGCTATTAACATATAAAGTGTTTACGATAGTGTGGCTTAATGAGTCGAAAAATTTTAATTGTAGATAGCAGCAGTGTTATCGCAATGAGAGTAAAAGTTTTACTAGAATTAATAGGTTGTGAGGCTGAGCTCGTTCATTACTCTATGATCGATTTATACTCTAACACCAGCCAGTATGATTTGGTAATTGGTGCCTACGGAGTGCCGTGTGAAGTAGTAAAGTCGTTAGCTCAAACAATCTCACAAGACCGCTGCGTTTTACTTGCCCCTAAAGCCGAAAGCGGCGAACAACTTACCGCCTTTAGTGAGCTTAATAAACTTGTACCAGATGCAACGGTTATTTATCCGTTTTTCTCAAATAAAGAAATTACCTCATTACTTGAAAACCTCTTAGAGCTTGGCTCTAGCCATGTTTTAAAACTTCCTACTATTTTACTTGTTGATCATATACCCGAGCGCCTTGAAAAAATGAAAAGTAATTTAGTCGGCGCGCATATCAAAACGCTAACAGCAACCAGCGCAACAGACGCAGTGGCAGTGGCAAATAAAAAGAGTATAGATATTTTAATTAGCGACTTTAGCTTTGAAGATGGTACCGGTTTAAATATTTTTTCTGCTATTAAAATGTCTCAGCCAGATTGCCGCTGCTTATTATTTACTGCACACCCTGAGCAAGTTTCAATGATTGAGGCGATTCGTAAAGGGGTTGAAGATGTTTTAATAAAGCCCCTCACCGATAGTGTTCTGCTGCAATCAGTACATAAATTGTGGCAAACAGAGCTTTTAAAACGCCGAAATGCCGAGCTTGTAGAGCGTTTACAAGATACTGTTGATGCGTTAATTGAAAAAGACAGTCTACTACAAGTTATTTATAAAAATACGCCAGACGCCATTATGTTATTTGAGCGCAACGGCAAAGTAATTGAAGCAAACGATGCCTGCTTAAGGCTGTTTAAGCTGCCCTTTGACAAACTCGCGGGTTTTTCTGTATTTGAATTTTTAGATGAGGAATCAAGTGCTGAAATAAAAAATAAGATCACAACATTAAACAGTAATCGCCAGTTTAGCAGCGATCTGCGTTTACAAAAAACAGATGGTGGGTATATTCCACTTGTTGGCTCATTTAACGAAATTGACCACCATGGCGAAATAGCGTTAGCGGTTATATTTAAAAATGTCACACATTTAAAAGAAAAAGAAGAATTACTCTTAGAAGCCAAAGACCTACTTGAAGAGCAAGTACGCGCGCGTACTTCTCAGTTAGAGCACGCCAAAAATGTAGCCGAAGCCGCCAATTTAAGTAAATCAGAATTTTTGGCGAACATGTCGCATGAGCTACGCACTCCTATGCACTCTATATTGAGCTTTTCTCGGTTTGGCTTGAGTAAGTTAGAAGCAGGCGATTTTGCTAAAGATAAACTTTTAAAGTATTTGTCGCGTATAGAAAGTAGTGGTGAGCGTTTGCTTTCGTTACTAAATAACTTACTTGATTTATCAAAACTGGATGTTGGGAAGTTTCCCTTTAATCCGCGCCCATACAATATTGAAAGTATTATCAAAACCAGTATTGATGATGTATCTGGTACAGCGATGGAAAAAGAAATTGAAATTGTTTTTTCAAAGCCAGGGCCAGTGGTTGTGCAGTGTGATGAAGAGCAAATAAATCAACTACTGCGTAATGTTTTAGGTAACGCACTTAAATTTAGTGAACCTAAAAGTCGTATTCAAGTGAACTTAATGGCTGATGAAAACAGTGCCATTATTGATGTAATAGACAATGGAATAGGTATACCCGAGGATGAATTAGAGCACGTGTTTACTAAATTTGTACAAAGCAGCAAAACAAATAGTGGCGCTGGTGGTACAGGTTTAGGGCTTGCGCTTTGTAGAGAGTTTGTATCGCTTCATCAAGGTGAAATTACGGCAAGTAATAATAGCGATGGTGGTGCAACAATTAGGATTCAGGTACCCCTAGAAATAGATTTAGATGAGCATTTAGCCGATGATAAGCTAGCAGTGCAAGATAGCTAATTATTTGTGAATTAATGTTTAAATGATATTTAATTGGATGATGAAAATATGGCCTTAACTAAAATTCTTGCTGTAGATGATGAACCTTTCAACCTAGAAATTATTGAAGAAATTTTAGAAGATCTTGATTTCGAATTACAAGTTGCCACAAGCGGCCCTGAGTGTTTAGCCATGGTAGAAGGCTATATGCCCCAAGTTATTTTACTTGATGTGAGTATGCCGCAAATGAATGGCTATGAAGTGTGTAAAGCATTAAAGGCAAATCCAAATACAGCGCATATAATTGTCATGTTTGTCTCTGCAAGAGGAACGGTTGAAGAGCGTATGGAAGGCTACTCAGTTGGTGCTGAGGATTACATAGTAAAGCCGTTTGGGCATGATGAGCTTAAATCAAAACTTAAAAACTTAAATCAAGTATTAATAGAAAAACAGAGCCTCGAAAAACAAGTAGAAGATGCAACATCTACGGCATTTAACGCTATGGCAAATAGTAGCGAAATGGGGCAAATAGTTAATTACATTGAAAATATTGGGTTTATTAACAATCCGCAAGACTTAGGCAAAGCTCTAATAGACTGTCTGCAAACGTTTGACTTACAAAGCAATGTTGAATTTAGGTATGACGACACAATAGAGCACTTTGCCCTTAATGGTGTGTGTTCGCCTATTGTGGTTGAGCTGTTTGACATGCTTAAAAACAAAGGCCGCTTACATGAGTTCTCTCACCGTATATTAGTGAACTACGAAATGATAAGCCTATTAATACTTAACATGCCAGATCACGACCCTGACAAACACGGGCGTATTCGTGACCATGTTTGCTTTATTGTCAGTGTGACTGAACAGCAACTGCGGGCAATTATGACCAAGCAAATGCTTGAGTCGCAGCAGCAAAAGTTAAATGATGTAGCCAGCACGGTGCATAGTAAGTTTCATGGTTTAATTGGGTTACTTAACGAAAACCGAGAAAGTAACGAAAAAGTATTCAAGCAGTTACAAGAAGACCTTGAAATACGCATACCTACAATGGGGTTAGATGAAGACCAAGAGATATTTATTTATAAAAAAGTAGACGAAACAATTCAAAATTCAGTTGCCAGAGAAGAGTCGGTTAAGCAAGTTAAAGCCGCCTTTGCTGAAATTGAACAAGATTTGTCTTTGTTACTTAAAAAATAAACCTCTCATACTATAAGGCTCACATGAGTGATTTACGCATCACGCGGTAAGCCTTTTTCGACTATTCTTATTAGGCGCTGTGTTTTACGAAGTTGTTCTCGTTGTTTATTATTTTGTTGCTCAAGCGCCCATTCTATATGCTCTTTTACTAGCTGCGAGCTAGATTCACGTTTATTTTCTAAAGCGGAAATAATAGCAGGACTAAAATCGGCATTGCCTAGTCCCACCGCTAAATTACGAAGCCAACGTTCGTGGCCAATACGGCGAATAGGGCTGCCTTCGGTATTTTTTAAAAAAGTAGGTTCGTCCCAGGCAAATAGCTCAATTAAGTCTTTATTTTTTAGTTGCGTACGGGGGTGAAAGTCTTGCTCATCGGTAATTTGACCATAACGGTTCCATGGGCAAACCAATTGGCAATCGTCGCAGCCGTAAACTCTATTCCCCAATAACGCACGGTATTTCTCAGGTATTGGCCCTTGGTGCTCAATGGTTAAGTAAGAAATACATTTACGTGCATCTACCACATAGGGCTCTACAATTGCGCCTGTTGGGCAAAGCGTAATGCAAGCAACGCATTTACCGCAGCCTTCAAACGTATTTTCAGCATCAATTGGCAGCGGTAAATCAACAAAAAGATCACCTAAAAAAAACCACGAGCCAGCTTCTTGATTTATTAATAAAGAGTGCTTACCTCGCCAACCCAATCCCGCTTTTTCAGCTAGTTGACGCTCAAGTACAGGTGCTGAGTCTACAAATGGCCTAAAACCGTAATCGCCAATTGCTTGTTCTATTTTTTGGCCTAGCTTTTTTAGTCGGTTGCGCATTAATTTATGATAGTCACGCCCTAATGCGTAGCGGCTAATGTAAGCTTTTTCGGTGTTTTTTAATGTTTTGGCAAAACTAGCATCAGGGGGCAGGTAATTCATTTTCACCGAAATAACCCGCTGTGTACCAGGTACTAGTTCAGCAGGGCGAGCGCGTTTCATGCCGTGAGCTGCCATATAGTCCATTGAGCCATGGAAGCCTGCATCTAACCAGCGCTGTAATTGTGCTTCGTGTTTAGATAGATCAATATCGGTAATACCAACCTCACTAAAGCCGAGTTCTTGGCCCCAGGTTTTAATATTTTTGGCTAGCTGTTGATAGTTGGGGGTTGAGTTACTCACACACATTACACACTTAAATAATTAGCTGCGTAATTTACCATATTTATAAAGCGCTGTTGAATGTTGCCTTTAAAATAGTAGGAATTTCACAGCTCAGCATTGTTTTGTAATCGCTATTGCACAAAGCGCTTTAACTGCTGCTGCGTTTGCTGGCTAAGGGCATGTGATTGCTGACTATTACTTAGTGCATGATCAATGGCGCTTTTAGCTTGCTCGCCTAAGGTAACAATTTGCTCTACTGATTGGTGAGTGTGTTGCTGCGCTTGCTCTAGGGTATGCACTGCATCTGCTATTTGCTGAAGCTGCTGTTGGTTTTGTTCAAACTCACTTAGCATTGCTTTAAACCCTTCAGAGGTATTACTAATGGCACTTTGTGCGGTACTAGAGTGGCTAATTAACTGCTCGCTTTCTTGGTTAGTTTCGTTAACCAGCTCATTCATTTGGTTAATAAAGTCGCTTATTTGTCGGGTTGCGCCACTTACTTTTACCGATAAGGTACGTACTTCATCAGCAACAACAGCAAAACCTCTGCCAGCTTCGCCAGCGCGTGCCGCTTCAATGGCAGCGTTAAGTGCCAGTAAATTAGTTTGATCCGAAAACTCCTCAACCATTTTTAAAATGCTACGAATGTTTTCGCTGTTTTCTTTAAGGCCAGACACCGTTTTAGAAAATCTTTGTAGTAAGGTACCAATAAGCGACACTTTCTCGACTAAGCTTGCAAGCTCTTGCGACGAAAGCTTAACAAAGTCTAAGTGCTCGCTGTTAACACTATGCACGCTATCAGTATTACTCACTATGCCCTCTAAGCTTTGCACTATTTGGTTGCTCGCATTAATTATAGTGTGGCTCAGCTGAGTTTGCTGTTCACTTAATTGCTGTGTATTTTGCATAGCGGTATTTACATCAACATTACTTTGCTCGCTGGCTTTAGCGCTGGCGTGAGTTGTACTCAGTAAATCACTTAAGTGGTTAGTAAATAAGTTATATTGCGTACTTAGTTCTTTAAATTCATCGAACGAAAATTGCGGCAAGTTGGCGGCTAAATTAGCCTCTTGCTGGTTTATGTTTATTAATGTGTCGCACATCGCTTTTACAGGGCGCACAATTAAATAGCGCATATAAAAAATAGTAAAGGCAAAGCCTGCAACAATAACCAAGGTTAACAACCAAAATGCGCTAGTGCTGTGCTGATCACTTAAGCTTTTATATAACCAAAATAAGGTAATGGCCTGAAACAAAAATACAAAGCTTAAATTGCCCACTATTTTACGCGTAAGCGTATAAAAAAATGTTTGCTCAATATAATTATAAAATTGCATTACACCACTCATTTATTGCTTACCCCATTTAGAGATTATCGACTAAGTTACCGTTAACTCAAGTAATAATGTTTGCTAAATATTTTTTAGACCGAGCAGGGTAATTAGTAAAAATACCATGCACCCCAATTTTAAGCATAAAATCTATGTCTTCGGGTCTATCTACGGTGTAGGCGTAAACGTGTAAACCCCGCGCTATGGCATCATCTACAAAGGCTTTATTTACAAAGCTTTTGTCTACATGAACACTAAACGCATTAAGCTTTTGTGCAAACTGTGCATAATCTAATGGAATTGATGAGGTTAATGCGCCAATCTGTAACCACGCTAACCTATTTTTTAGCCAATGAATTTGATGGTGATCAAACGACGACACTAAAATATTACCTTTAGTAATAATGCCTTTAGCAATATTACTATTTAAAATGCTGACAAACTTTTCAAGCTCAAAGGTATGTTTTAGCTCTATATTGAGTAATGTTTTATTGTTATTCCAATCGAGTAATTGCTGTAAAGTGGGAATTTGCTCGCCGTTACCGGCATCCAGCTGGCTTAGTTGCTGCGCCGTAAAGTCGCTTACTTTTCCGTGCCCGCTGGTGGTTCTATCTAACCACGAGTCGTGTATGAGCATATAATCATCAAGCGCACTTTGAATATCAACTTCAATACCATCTACTCCCACATTTAACGCTTCTAAAATAGCGCTTTTAGTGTTTTCTGGGTAATGGCCACTTGCCCCTCGATGCGCAAATATTTTCATTTTTTAGCCTTTTGAGTAATAGACCATGTTTCAAAACAGGCTGCACTGACTATGAGTGCCCCACCAATAAGTGTTAGTAGCGTTGGGCGTTCATGAATAATAACAATAGCCAGCAACGTGCCATAAAGCGGCTGCAAGCACGAAATTAACCCAGCAGTAGCGGCCGATAAGTGTTTTAAACTCGCTGCAAATAGCGAGTGCGGTGTAGCGGTAAAAATAATACCCGCCACAGCAATTAAAATAAGGTCGTGGTTACTCACCTCATACACCGGCACTTCAATAAAAGCGCAAAGCATAACACTTGCCACTAAGGTTTGGTAAAACATGGTTTGTGGGCCGCCATACTGGCTAAAAAAACGTTTATGGGTAATATTTCTAATCGAAAAAAACAACGCTGATACCACACCCATAATAACCCCTAAGGTTACATCGTCACCCAAATTGACACTGGGCACGAGTAAATATATACCAACTACAACCACCGCTGCGCTTACAATATCTTTTGCTTGGGGCCTGCTTTTATTAAACAAGGGCTCTAAGAACACCGTCATTACTGGATAACTAAAAAAAGCCAGCATGCCGACGGTTACGCCCGCCATTTGCATACCCGCAAAGTAAGTAACCCAATGCATGCCTACTGCCACACCTAAAAATAACGCAATAAGGTAGTCTTTTGGCTTGTTTAACTTAATGTGTTTTTTTTGAAAATACAGCATCGCTAAAAGTGCCATACCAGCAATAGCGGTACGGTACACTGTAATATCAATGGCATTTAACCCTATTAACTTTGCAAACAGGGCGGTGCCCCCAAAAAGTAATACGGCAATATGTAAGTAAATCAGGCTTTGCTGTTGTGGCTGCATTTAAATGAGAACTCCTTTTTTTATTATCTTATCACTGGGTGCGAACTCACAGGATGAAATTTTTAAAACATGACAAATGTCAGCAAAGTTGATGACATTTGACACGCTTATTATTTTTTGGCTTTGGCATAGTTAACTTATCTTAATGGGAGGTGGCTATGAATACGTTAATTTTAATAAGTCTCGCTATTAGTGAGTTTTTAGAATCACTTAGCTTTAGTGTTTCAATAAATGATTACTTTATACTCATTAGTATTTTTGTGTTATTTATATTTATTAATAAAAATAATGTTATAAGCAATAACAATGAACTAGGGGCACTGGTATGAGTACAACAAATACGCTTTCAAAGCCCAGTAATAAAAAGTTTTGGGAATACGCACCTTTAATTTTTACTGGGTTTTATTTGCTTCCGACTCTTTTTAATCTATCTAACTTGCCAGTCAATACCATTGTAATGAGTGTGGCGTTTTATATTGTATTTATTTTGCTTTACATAAAAGCCATGCACTGTGAAACAAAGCACATAACAACATTGTTTATTGTTATGCTTTTGGTATGTTTTAGCGCCACATTTTATACCACAGGCACCTCTACTTTATATGGTTTTATCGCGTTTATAGCGGGTGAATCGTATGTTAAAAAAAGCAGGTTATATGCCGTTTTTAGTCTTATTTTTACAGTGGCGTTAAGTGCATATTTAGCTGATATAGAAAACATAAAATACTTTTTAGCCGGCACTTTATTAATTTCAGGAGCGTTGTTGGCCTTTGGCATTGCAACTCAAAAGGAGCGCCTGCATAAAAAGCGCGAACAAGAAAGCGCAAACCAATTAGAGCAGTTAGCCGCTATTGCAGAGCGTGAGCGAATAGCCCGCGACCTGCACGACATTTTAGGCCACTCACTTTCATCTATTGCATTAAAAGCCGAACTTGCTAATAAGCTAAACCAAGGCGAGCGATACGAGCAAGCCAATAACGAAATAGCACAAGTGGCAGATCTGGCAAGGCAGTTACTTAGCGATGTAAGAAACGCCGTGAGCGATTTAAAGCAACTTAATTTAATAAGCCAAATAGTACAACTAAAACAAAGGCTAATAGAGCAAGATTTTAACGTTAACTTTAATGTTGTATTAAATACCTTGCCTCCTAAAGTAGAAGGGATCGCAGGGCTTATAATTAAAGAAGCGGTCACTAATTTATTGCGCCATAGCAGTAATAAAAACTGTGAGATACACATAGAGCAAACACAGCATCAGCTGCATATAAGTGTGGTTGATAACGCACCTTGCAGCACGTTAAACGCAGGTAACGGTTTAAATGGTATTAAAGAGCGCGCAGAGCAACTTAATGGCCATGCCACGTTTACTTGTGGCGATAAGTTTACTTTAAACGTAATGCTGCCAATTTCAGCTAAGGATTAACAATGATCAAAGTATATTTAGTAGAAGATCAAGCACTCGTGCGCGACGCAGTAGGGGCATTGTTAAGCCTTGATTTTAATATCGAAGTGATAGGCCAAGCCAGTAACGGTCAAGATGCCCTTAATGCAATAAAAGCACTGGCCGATGAGGCATTACCAGACATAATTTTAACCGATATTGAAATGCCACACATGAGCGGTATAGAGCTAAGTGAGCAAATAGCGGCCACGTTCCCGTCTATTAAAATGGTTATTATGACCACGTTTTCGCGAGCGGGTTATATAAGGCGCTCGCTTGCCCTAGGTGTTAAAGGGTTTATTTTAAAAGAAGCACCAAGTGATGAGCTTATCAATGCACTTAAAAAAGTAATGCAAGGGCAAAAGGTGATAGACCCAGAGCTTGCCATTAACGCACTTGATGACGCCGACCCGCTCACCGATAAAGAGCGCAAAGCCCTTAAGCTTGCAAGCGATGGCTTAAAAACAAGCGAGATAGCCAAACAGCTGTTTATAAGCGAGGGCACAACTCGTAATTATTTATCCGATGCTATCGCAAAACTCAACGCCACTAACCGTGTAGATGCAGCGCGTATTGCCAAGCAAAAAGGCTGGTTATAGTCGCGCTTATATTAAGTGATGATTAAGGCCATAGAGCGTATGTTTTACTCATTAAACGGTTTATTAAAAGTTTCATACGCTTTTACCTGTCTCATTTTACGTATATGGGTTAAAATACCTACATAACCAACTAACAAGATAGTGAATGTCAAACCAAGATCCAAATCTCAGCCGAGAACAAGAAAAGTACGAAAACCCAGTCCCTAGTCGTGAGTTTATACTTACTCACCTTCAAGAGCGTTCAAAACCTGCTAACTTCACGCAACTTTGTGATGAATTAGCTGTAAACGATACCGAACGCCAAATTGCATTTAAGCGCCGCCTTCGCGCCATGGAGCGCGATGGCCAATTGTATTTTAATAAGTTTAAATGTTACGCCCTAATTGACGAAGCCGGTTTAACCAAAGGCAAAGTAATTGGCCACAGAGACGGTTTTGGCTTTTTAGAAGTTGAAGGCGAGAGCAAAGATTGGTTTATAGCCAAGCATCAAATGAACATGGTGTTGCATGGTGACATTGTACTTGCTAAAGGCACAAAACGTGGCTCAGGCTCAAAATGTGATGCCCGCATAATTAAAGTCCTTACCAATGAGCGCGCACCTATTGTGGGGCGTTACTTTGTTGAGCATGGTATTGCAGTTGTTGTAGCCGAAGACCCACGTATTACCCAAGATATTATTATTCTGCCAGGCAGTGAAAACGGCGCGCGCCATAACCAAATGGTGCAAGTGCAAATCACTCAAAACCCTAGCCGTAACATGAACGCGGTAGGTAAAATTATTGACGTACTGGGCGAGCACTTAGCGCCAGGTATGGAAATAGAAGTGGCACTGCGCAATCACGATATTCCTCATGTTTGGCCAGAAGAAGTGGAAGAGCAAGTTGCTCATTTAGGTGAGTTTGTTGATGAAGCCGACAAACAAGGCCGTGTAGATTTACGCGATCTGCCACTGGTCACCATAGATGGTGAAGACGCTCGCGACTTTGATGATGCCGTATATTGTGAGCGTAAAAAATCGGGTGGCTGGCGCTTATGGGTAGCCATTGCCGATGTATCGCATTATGTAGGTATGAACACGCCGCTAAATAAAGAAGCGATAGCCCGTGGTAACTCAGTGTATTTTCCTGAGCAAGTAATTCCAATGCTGCCAAAAGTGTTGTCTAACGGTTTGTGTTCGCTTAACCCTAAAGTAGACCGCCTTTGTATGGTGGCCGAAATGACGGTATCAGATACAGGTAAGCTTTCGGGTTATAAGTTTTACGAAGCGGTGATGAACTCGCATGCGCGTTTAACTTACACCAAAGTAAATGCCATTTTACAAGGCGATGAAAAACTACGCGAAGAATACGCACCTGTTGTGCCACATTTAACTGATTTACAGCAAATGTATATGGCGCTTAAATCGGCACGCCAAGCCCGTGGTGCTATTGAGTTTGAAACGCTCGAAACGCGTTTTGTATTTAACGCACACCGTAAAATAGAATCAATTGTGCCGGTTGTTCGTAACGATGCGCACAAACTGATTGAAGAATGTATGATTTTAGCCAATGTATCGGCGGCTAAATTATTAGAAAAACACGAAGCCAGTGCGCTTTACCGTGTGCACGATGAGCCAGATCAAGAAAAACTAGGTAACTTTACGCAGTTTTTAAGTGAACTTGGCATTCAAAGCACATTAAGTGATGAGCCAACACCGAAAGAAATTACCCAAGTGTTAGCCCGTTTAGGCGACCGCCCAGAGGCCGAGCTTATTCAAACCATGCTACTTCGCTCTATGAAGCAAGCGGTTTATCAGCCAGATAACATAGGCCACTTTGGCTTAGCGTTGCCTGCGTACGCACACTTTACCTCACCGATTCGCCGTTACCCTGATTTAGTGGTACACCGTGCAATTAAAGCGGTAATAAAAGCACAAGGTCAGCAAACATCGGGCGCATACGCGTACACCGATGATGAAGTAGACCAACTAGGCGAGCAGTGTTCAACCACCGAGCGCCGCGCAGACGACGCAACGCGTGAAGTTGCCGACTGGCTTAAATGTGAGTTTATGCAAGACCACGTGGGTGATGAGTTTAATGGGGTTATTTCATCCGTTACTAACTTTGGTTTATTTATACGCCTAGACGACTTACAAATTGATGGACTGATCCATGTTACTAATTTAGGTGAGGAATACTTCCATCATGATGGGGCAAAACACACCCTTATTGGTGAGCATACACATACCGTTTACCGCCTTGGTGACAAAGTAACAGTGCAAGTGGCTTCGGTAAGTTTAGATGAGCGCCGTATAAATTTAACGCTCAGTGGTGATGTAGCTCAAGATAGATACGCCCGTCGCCGTGGTGCAGCTAAAGGGCGCGGTAAACCAAGCCATGTACCGGCAAGTGTAAGATCGCAGCTTAAAGCGGGTAAAATCCCTGGAAAAAACACATCAGGTGATGAAAAACCTAAAGCAGGTAAAAAACCAGCCAGCAAAAGTAAACCTGCAGGTAAGTCTGGCGCAAAGCCAGCCGGTAAAAAAGCCGCTGAAAAAACCACCGCTAAGAAAAAATCGAAAAAAAAGGCTGTTAAAAAGCCTAAAAGACCAGGCAAAAATGCCCGTAAACGTAATAGCTCAGGAGCAAATAATACGTGAGTAATGAATTAATTTTTGGCTTTCACTCTGTTGAAGCAATTTTAGCAAAAGAGCCAGAGCGTTTTTTAGAAATTTATGCCCTAAAAGGCCGTGATGATAAGCGCTTAACCCCGATTATTAATGAAGCACGTAAATTCGGTATTTCTGTACAATTTATGCAGCGAAAAGCGTTAGACAACAAAGCAAACGGTGAGCAACACCAAGGTATAATTGCTAATGTAAAAGCAGCGCGTGTGTATAACGAAAAAGATTTAGATGAGATCATTGCTCGCGAAGACACGCCGTTTTTATTGGTGTTAGATGGCATAACCGATCCGCATAATTTAGGTGCTTGCTTACGTAGTGCCGATGCTGCAGGCGTACACGCCATTATTGTACCTAAAGATAAATCGGCCAAGCTTAACGGCACAGCACGTAAAGTAGCCTGTGGCGCAGCCGAAACCGTACCACTTATTCAGGTAACAAACCTTGCACGTACGCTGCGTGAAATTAAAGATGCAGGCGTATGGGTTGTGGGCACTGCGGGCGAAACAGACACCCACGTGTTTGATGCAAACTTGACTGGGCCAATGGCCATTGTAATGGGCGCAGAAGGTGAGGGCATGCGCCGTTTAACGCGTGAGCATTGCGATGTGTTAGTTAAAATTCCAATGGCAGGTACTGTGTCTAGCTTAAATGTATCGGTAGCTACCGGTATTTGTTTATTTGAAGTGCTACGCCAACGTAACGCAAATAACTAAGTTGCTCTATTATATTGCGTATTGGTAAAAACCTAACGCAAAATGAGTAAAACGCCGAGGTTTATTTAATCTCGGCGTTTTTATTTTCAGGCTGTTAAATTAGTATTAAACGTAGATTAATAGCCTAAACGTAAGGCTATAAACTCAGCGAGTTTGTCTACCGCGTGCTCCGACTCCCCCCCGCTTTTTATTAAGCTAATGCCTATGCTACCAAGGGCAGGTAAATGTTTACTTTGTACCTGAAAATTAAGATCGCTTGGTACCGTGCTTTTAGCCAGCACAGTAATTCCTAATCCCTCTTTTATGGCGGCTATTAACCCAGTTAAGTCGGCATTACTGTATACAATACGATACTTAATACCTGCGCTTTTAAGTGCATCGGTAGCACGGCGCCTATAAATACAGCCCTCGGGCGCAGTTACTAAGGTAACAACCTCATTTTTAGCCTGCGCTAAATCGCCCACCCAAACTAGCTCATCTTGCATAAAAATAGGAAACTTGTCTGAATTAAGGCGCTCGTTAAGCGCTAAAACAAGATCAAATTGATCCTGCCTTGAAGCCGACAGCAAATGCTTACTCAAGCGTGATTTAACTTCTAACGATACCTCTGGATAAAGCGAAACAAAGTCACCAATGATAGAGGGCAAAATACGCGCAGCAAATTCGCTAGGAATACCCAAGCGCACCTTACCGGTTATGCTCTCTGAGGTGAATTGCTGCAAAATAGCATCGTTATACTGCATCATTTGTTTTGCCATAGGCAAAAGTAGCTCACCGTACTGATTAAGCACTTGGCGCTGGCCTTGTTTTTTAAATAATTTATAACCGAGTAAATCTTCAAGGCGTTTAATTTGCAAGCTTACCGCAGGCTGCGACAAGCCCAGCAGGTCGCCGGCTTTTGCAAATCCACCTACTTCAACAACCATTACAAAGGTACGCAAACTGTCGGTTGATATGTTTTTCATATTTAAAATTACAATTTATATAGCCATATATATAAGTATTATTTATCAATTGATTAATAATTACAATTTGTTGTTGTCACAGTGGCGCAATATACTTTTGGTATCAAAAATACACAGGTGTTTGTTATGACTTTTAACCCAATAATGTTTGCCCGCCACAGCAATGCTGCAAGTGCAGTGACTAATGCCGTGCAAGCTAATAACAACCTGGTTGTAATGGACTTTAGTGGCAGTGAAACCAGTGTATTTTTAAGCACTATTTTAGGGTTAGATCTAACAAAGCTTACAGCCAGCGGCTTAGGCCTAAAAGGCACGCTTGATGGCGATTTAAATTCAGACTATAGCTTTGCTGTTTATTACTTTAGCGAAACCGCATTTAGATTTGTATTACCGCACAGCGCAAGCTTGCAATTACAAGCACTTATAAACGAACAACAACTTCGTTTTGATATTGACTATGTACTACGTAGCGACCTTGCAACCCTTGCGCTGTGTGGAGAAAATGCCTTTGATGCCCTAATTAGCGCGTTTAAATTAACGCCAGGGCTGCGTTTATCAAACCCGCAACTATGCTATGGCGCACAAAGCGGTGATGTATTTATTACTGCAATAGACAAAGACGACGAACAACATTTTGTGTTAGTCGCCAAGCAACAAGCACTACAAAAATGGCAACAGCACTTACAAGCACAAGGTTTTGCACTAATGCAAAACCAAGCTGCTTAATACATAAAATAACCGGTAAACATAACTATGTTTGCCTGTTTAGTTAAACCTATTTAAGCCACGCCCGCACAGGGTTAATTTAAAAGTGAAGGAATGTTATGACTTCTAAAACTGTACTACATGCTAAGCACCTTGAAGCAGGCGCAAAAATGGTTGATTTTCATGGCTGGGAAATGCCAATCAACTACGGCTCACAAATAGAAGAACACAATGCCGTGCGTACCGATGCAGGTATGTTTGACGTATCGCACATGACGATTGTGGATGTTGAAGGCGAGCAAGCAAAAGCATTTTTACGTAAGTTAGTAGCAAACGACGTGGCAAAATTAACTGTCCCCGGTAAAGCGCTTTACACTGGCATGCTTAACGAGCAAGGCGGCGTAATCGACGACTTAATTATTTACTACTTTAGCGAAACCTTTTACCGTTTAGTGGTAAATTCTGCCACCCGCGAAAAAGATTTAGCACACTTAGCTAAGGTATCTGCCGACTTTACAGTAAGCGTTACTGAGCGCCCAGAGTTTGCAATGATTGCAGTACAAGGCCCTAACGCAAAAGCAAAAACAGCCACACTTTTAAATGCCGAGCAACAAGCCGCTGTTGAAGGGATGAAGCCATTTTTTGGTGTACAAGTGGGTGATTTATTTATTGCCACAACGGGTTATACTGGCGAAGACGGTTACGAAATTGTAGTACCGAACGACCAAGCAGCTGATTTATGGCAGCAACTGTTAGATGCAGGGGTTAAGCCTGCTGGTTTAGGTGCACGCGACACGCTACGTTTAGAAGCAGGTATGAACCTTTACGGCCTAGATATGGACGAGAGCGTATCGCCACTTGCAGCTAACATGGCATGGACTATTGCATGGGAACCAGAAGATCGTGACTTTATTGGTCGTGACGTACTTGTTAAGCAACGCGCTGAAAAAAGCACCGACAAACTTGTTGGCCTAGTGCTTGAAGAAAAAGGCGTATTGCGTAGCGGCTCAAAAGTAATCGTTGAAGGTGGAGAAGGCGTTATTACCTCAGGTACTTTCTCACCAACGCTTGGTTTTAGTGTAGCCCTTGCACGTGTACCGCGTTCAACAGGGGATACAGCCCAAGTAGAAATGCGCAAAAAATTAGTTAACGTTAAAGTAGTAAAGCCTAGCTTTGTACGTAACGGCAAATCAATCATTTAAAAATTTGGTTATACCAATCACAATATTTTTGTGATTGGTATCCTCCCAATATAAACCAAAGGAACAAAATAATGAGCAATATCCCTAGCGATTTAAAATACGCCTCTTCTCACGAGTGGGTTCGCAACGAAGGTGACGGTACATTTACTGTGGGTATTTCTGAGCATGCACAAGAGCTGCTTGGCGACATGGTATTTGTAGAGCTACCTGAGGTAGGCGACGAAGTAGATGCAGGCGAAGACTGTGCAGTAGCAGAGTCGGTTAAAGCTGCATCAGACATTTACGCGCCAATTGGCGGCGAAATTGTAGCGATTAACGAAGAGCTAGAAGACGCACCAGAAACGGTTAACAACGACCCTTACGGTGACGGCTGGTTATTCCGCATTAAAGCAACTGACGAGTCAGAGCTTGAAAACCTACTTAGCGCAGAAGACTACGCTAACACAATCGACGAAGAGTAATACTCTAAGTAGATGACAAAAGCCCCATTCACTGTTTCTGGGGCTTTTATGATTTAACGGCCTATTTCCCATACACAGTAAGTTATTAAATCATCACATATTTTAATCAATACTAATTACCCGTTAGTATTTAGGATCATAGGAATCTAGACGCATGTCAAACGCCAAATCTCTTGAACAGTTAGAGCAAAAGCAAGATTTTATTCGCCGCCACATTGGGCCAAGCCCAGCACAAGTAAGCGATATGCTAAGTGCTTTAGAAGTATCAAGTGTGCAAGAGCTGATCGACCAAACTGTACCTGCAAGCATTCGCTTAGCGCAGCCATTAACAGTTGGCGAAAGCCGTACTGAAGTTGAAACACTAAGCTACTTAAAATCGGTAGCAAGCAAAAATAAAGTTTTCAAATCGTACATTGGCCAAGGCTACCACCCAACGCACGTACCGCACGTAATTTTACGTAACGTACTAGAAAACCCAGGTTGGTATACTGCGTACACGCCGTACCAGCCAGAAATTGCGCAAGGGCGTTTAGAGTCGTTATTAAACTTTCAAACTATGACCCTAGATTTAACAGGCCTTGATTTAGCAAGTGCCTCGTTACTTGACGAATCAACTGCTGCTGCCGAGGCAATGGGCCTTGCAAAACGCGTATCTAAAGCTAAAAAAGCCAATGCCTTTTTTATCGCCGACGACGTACACACACAAACTATTGACGTAGTAAGCACCCGTGCTGAGCAGTTTGGCTTTGAAATAATTGTAGGAAAAGCCACCGATGCCGTTAACCACGACATTTTTGGTGCACTTTTCCAATACCCATCAACAACAGGTGAAGTGGTTGATGTAACCGACCTAATTGCTGGCGTACAAAGCAAAAAGGCCATTGCCTGTGTTGCTGCCGACATTATGAGCTTATTACTATTAAAAGCACCGGGTAAATTAGGTGCCGACGTAGTACTTGGTTCGGCTCAGCGTTTTGGCGTACCTATGGGTTACGGCGGCCCGCATGCTGCATTTTTTGCAACACGTGACGCTTACAAACGTTCATTACCAGGGCGTATTATTGGTGTATCTAAAGACCGTTTAGGTAACGACGCACTACGTATGGCAATGCAAACGCGCGAACAACACATTCGCCGCGACAAAGCCAATTCAAACATTTGTACTGCGCAGGTACTACTTGCCAACATGGCCGCGTTTTACGCGGTGTACCACGGCCCACAAGGCTTAAAAACTATCGCGCAACGTATACATCGCTTTGCTGATATTTTAGCTGCAGGCCTAAAAGCTAAAGGTCTAGCCCTTAAGCACAGCACATGGTTTGATACGCTAACAGTAGTAAGCGACAGTAAAGACGACGTAATAGCACGTGCCATTGCACAAGGCGTTAACTTTGCTACAAACCACGACGGCGAATACTCAATTTCTGTTTCAGAAACCACAACACGTGAAGACGTAGCGCAGTTATTTGATATTGTACTAGGCGAAGGCCATGGCCTTAGCGTAGACAGCCTTGCAGCTGATATTGAAGCAAACGGCAGCAACTCTATCCCAGCTAGCTTAGTGCGTGATGACGAAGTATTAACGCATCCAAACTTTAACAGCTACCACAGCGAAACAGACATGCTTCGCTACATTAAGCGCCTTGAAAACAAAGATTTAGCGCTTAACCACTCAATGATCTCATTAGGTTCATGTACTATGAAACTAAATGCGACCGCTGAGATGATCCCTATTACTTGGCCTGAATTTGCAAACCTTCACCCATTCTGTCCGCTAGACCAAGCAGAAGGTTACCAAATAATGATTAACGAGCTGCACGACTGGCTAGTTAACATTACCGGTTACGATGCAGTTTCACTTCAGCCAAACTCTGGCGCACAAGGTGAATACGCAGGCTTAATTGCTATTCGTAAATACCACGAGTCACGTGGGGATGCGCACCGTAATGTATGTTTAATCCCAAGCTCAGCGCATGGTACTAACCCTGCATCTGCGCAAATGGCCAGCATGAAAATTGTTGTGGTTGATTGCGATAAAAACGGTAACGTAGACATGGTAGACCTTAAAGCGAAAGCTGAAGAAGTGTCTGAAAACCTATCGTGTATTATGATCACATACCCATCTACACACGGTGTTTACGAAGAAACCATTCGTGAAATTTGTGACATTGTGCACGAGCACGGCGGCCAAGTTTACATGGATGGCGCAAACATGAACGCGCAAGTAGGCGTAACAAGCCCAGGTTTTATTGGCTCAGATGTATCGCACTTAAACTTGCACAAAACGTTTTGTATTCCACACGGTGGCGGCGGCCCAGGTGTAGGCCCAATTGGTGTTAAATCGCACCTTGCGCCATTTATGCCAAACCACAGCGTAATTAACGTACCGGGTACAAACATTAACAACGGTGCAGTATCAGCAGCGCCTTACGGTTCAGCCGCTATTTTACCTATTTCATGGGCTTACATTACCATGATGGGCTCAGAGGGCTTAAAACAAGCCACCGAAATGGCCATTGTGAACGCTAACTACTTAACGCATGAGTTAAGCCAGCACTTCCCAATTTTATACCGTGGCCGTAACAACCGCGTTGCGCACGAATGTATTGTTGACTTACGCCCATTAAAAGAAGCGTCAGGCATTACTGAAATGGACGTCGCTAAGCGCCTACAAGATTACGGCTTCCATTCACCCACTATGTCGTTCCCAGTTGCGGGCACGTTAATGATTGAGCCAACAGAGTCTGAGTCAAAAGGCGAGATAGACCGCTTTATCGAAGCAATGATGTCAATCAAAGGCGAAATCGACAAAGTAATCTCTGGCGAATGGTCAATCGAAAACAACCCACTTGTGTTTGCACCGCATACACAAGCTGACGTGTTAGGTAACGAATGGGACCGTGCGTACGACCGTTTTTACGCTGCATTCCCGGTGCCAAGTGTTGCTAAAGACAAGTTCTGGCCAACCGTTACACGTATAGATGACGTATACGGCGACCGTAACTTAGTATGTTCATGCCCAGCGGTTGAGACATATCGCGACTAATTTTTGAACTGATCAGAGTTATTATAGTTTGGGAATGATAATTATAGATTGGGAAAGTCATTAAAGATTGGGAATTCTTTTCCTAAACTATAACTCTACAAAAGGTGAGCAGAAATGTTCACCTTTTTTATTTGTGTGTCCATCCTAAATAGGGTTTGTTCCAATTATTCAATATTATGAGTGTTTAGCTTTACTGACATTTCGCTTTAAAATCCGATACTATTAGCGTTATATTAAAAAGCGGACGCTTTTATAAAAACAAGGATTTATCGTGGCTAAAGCAACTAATAACAAAAAAGACATAAAAAACACAAAAGGCTTTGAAGAAGTACTTTGGGATGCAGCTAATAAACTTCGTGGTAGTGTCGAATCTTCAGAATACAAGCATATTGTACTTAGCCTTATCTTCCTAAAATTTATTAGCGATAAATTTGAAAAACAGCGTGAAAAATTAGTCGCAGAGGGTATGGGTGATTATGTCAACATGGTGGACTTTTACACCAAAGACAATGTTTTTTACTTACCTGAGGATGCTCGCTGGTCGTTTATTCAAAAACAAGCTAAACAAGATGACATTGCAGTAAAAATTGATACTGCTTTACATACAGTTGAGAAAAATAATGCTTCCCTTAAAGGTGCATTGCCTGATAACTACTTTTCCCGATTAGGACTCGATGTAAGTAAGCTTGCAGCATTAGTTGATACTATCAATAACATCGACACCATTGCTAACGAATGTCATATGACCGAAGAAGACCTTGTTGGGCGTGTTTACGAGTACTTCCTTGGTAAGTTTGCCGCGAATGAAGGCAAAGGTGGTGGTGAGTTCTATACGCCCAAATCTGTAGTAACCTTGATTGCAGAAATGCTTGAACCCTACAAAGGTAAGATATACGACCCGTGCTGCGGAAGTGGCGGTATGTTTGTTCAATCGCTTAAGTTTATTGATAGTCACAAAGGCAGTAAGAAAAACATCTCAATCTATGGTCAGGAATACACCAGCACAACTCATAAATTAGCCAAAATGAATCTTGCTGTGCGTGGTATTAACGGTAATTTAGGTGATGTTGCAGGTGATACCTTCTTTAAAGATCAGCACCCTGATTTAAAAGCAGACTATATTTTGAGTAATCCACCGTTCAACCAGAAGCAATGGCGTGCAGAAAACGAATTAGTAGACGATCCTCGTTGGTCAGGTTTTGAAGTGCCGCCCACTGGCAACGCTAACTATGCGTGGATCATGCACATGATCTCAAAGCTGAGCGAAAACGGCACCGCAGGTTTTGTACTAGCCAATGGTTCAATGAGTTCTAATACTGGTGGTGAAGGCACAATTCGCCAGAAAATTATCGAGAACGACTTGGTTGATTGCATGATTGCACTACCGGGGCAGCTTTTCTACACCACACAAATTCCAGTCTGTTTGTGGTTTATCACCAAAAACAAAAAAGAGAATACCGAACTTGGTTATCGTGACCGTCAAGGTGAAACCTTGTTTATCGATGCCCGTGAAATGGGCACTATGGTCAGCCGTGTTCATAAAGAATTAACCACAGACGATATCGCTGAAATTGCCAAAACGTATCACGCATGGCGAGGTGAGAAAAAAGATGGCAAATACCAAGATATCGCAGGCTTTTGTAAGTCAGCCACATTAGAAGACATTAAAGCTAACGACTTTGTATTAACACCGGGTCGTTACGTTGGTGCTGCTGAATTAGAAGATGATGGCATTCCTTTTGAAGTTAAAATGAAAGAATTAAGCCAGACCTTATATAGCCAAATGGAACAAGCTGAAGAGTTAGATAAAGCAATTCGTCAAAACTTGGAGGTGTTGGGCTATGGCAGGTAAATGGTCTGAATTGTCGTTGCTTGAGGTTTACGATGTCAGTTCAGGGTTATCTAAAGGTGCTGAGTATTTTGGCCAAGGTTACCCGTTTTTATCTTTCAAGGATGTGTTTAGAAATACATTTTTACCTAATCAATTAGAACAACTTGTACTGTCGGAAGATAAAGAGCGAAACACATGTTCCGTTAAAAAAGGAGACGTTTTTATAACTCGAACAAGCGAAACAATGCATGAATTAGGAATGAGCAGTGTAGCGCTAAAAGACTATCCTGAAGCTACTTTTAACGGCTTTACAAAAAGATTAAGGCCAAAATCTGGTACGGAGAAAATACTACATCCTGAGTACGTTGGATATTATTTAAGAAGTCCGTTATTTAGGCAGAAAATGCTTGCATTCTCAACGATGTCAACTCGCGCAAGTTTGAATAATGAAATGATAGGCCGCTTAACTATTACATACCCAGAATTAGCGGTACAGAAGCGAGTATCTGGAGTTTTAAAGTGTTTAGATGAAAAAATCGAACTAAATTGCCAAACAAACCAAACTTTAGAACAAATGGCACAGGTGTTATTTAAAAGTTGGTTTGTTGATTTTGATCCTGTTATCGACAACGCCCTTGCCGCTGGCAACGAGATTCCTGAAGCACTGAAACACAAAGCTGAACAACGCGCTATTTACAAAGTGAAGGCTCAACAGCTACAAGCTTCTCCTGAAACAAAGAGCAAACCACTGCCTGATGATATCCGCGCATTATTCCCAAGCGAATTTGAACAAACGGATGAACCCAATATTGGTATTGCAGGCTGGATACCTAAAGGCTGGAGAGTTTCAAGTACAGATGCCGAGTTGGGTATCAAAGGTGGATCAACACCGAGTACAAAAAATCCTGATTTTTGGGATGGAGGTGATATTCACTGGACATCACCAAAAGACTTGTCTGGGAATAATTCAAAAATTTTATTAGATACAAGTCGTAAGATAACAGAAGCTGGTTTAGCCAAAATTACTTCAGGCTTATTACCTGTTGATACTGTGTTGATGTCGTCTAGAGCACCTGTGGGGTACTTGGCACTCGCAAAAGTGCCTTTAGCAATTAATCAGGGTTATATTGCCTTGCAGTGTGGAAAGAACTTAACGCCTGAATATACGATGCAGTTTCTTGATTCAATTATGGATGAAATCAAAGGCATTTCAGGCGGGACAACGTTTGCGGAAATCAGTAAAAAAACGTTTAGAAGTATTAAGCTTGTAGTTCCTTCCAAGCCTGCTATAGATGCTTATACAGCAATTGCTAGAACCAACTATGACAAGATCACTGAAAATATAAAGCAAACTAATTCGTTAACTGAAACTAGAGATTATTTATTGCCAAAATTAATCTCTGGTGAAATTACAATGGAAAATCTCAGCCATGAATGAAAATGCGTTAAGACTACCATTGAGCACCAGAGCAATAGTTGGCAACGAAGAAGCTGTTCATCTAATTGAGCAAAAAGAACGGCTTGAATCGGCACTTCTTCAAAGGGATGCTCCTTTATCTTTGGATTTATCTAAAGCCTTTTTAGAAACAATTTTTAAAACAATAATTAATGATCGTGTTGCTGAGGCGAACACAAACTTGGAGTTTGGGCCACTATTCAGAACAGTTAAAGATAATTTAGATTTTAGTGAAAATACCGACATTAACAACCTGTTGGGCTTGTTAGCTGGGCAAATTGTGAATGTGACTGGTCAGTTAAGAAATCGATACGGTGCAGCGTCTCACGGTGATGATGGATATCACACTAATCCAATTAAAATGGTCGAAGCTGAGTTTATTGCTTCTTCTGTGGATGGTTTAGCTTCATGTATTTATAAAAAGCATAAAGAAACTTTAGAGCCTGAAGTGGCTCATAGGTTGCGATATGATGATTATCCAGAGTTTAACGATTGGTTAGATGAACAATTTGATGGTTACAACTTGCCTCTAGGAAACGGTAATATCATTCAATTTACAGCGAGCCAGATGGTATTTCAGCATGACATGGAAGGTTATCGTGAAATGTTAGTCCAATACTCATCTACTGAGGAAGAAGAGGGGTAGTCCGATGACACTTGATATTCGCGGAAGTAAAAAAAATACCAGAATTAGCGATAATAGATTTGTTGTGTTTGAAGAACTTATGTCAAACGCTATAGATTCATATCTTATTAGAAAAGATGCAAATAATGATATACCCGCCTTAGCAATCCGCTTCGGCATAGAATTATACGCGATTGATCTGGTATCAGATGATGAAATTGGCTTAAAAATTACTTGTGAAGATAACGGAGCTGGGCTTGGTGAAAATCAAGTTAAGGCTTTCGTAACTAAAGATTCTACATTTAAAGATGATCTTAAGATCAAAGGTATTGGCAAGTGCTTTGGTTCTGGTCGTGTTCAGTACTTTCACTTTTTTGACAAATTAAACATTGAAAGCGTTTTTGATACAGGTGGTACTTTTAAGCTTCGGACTCTTGATGTAGCAAGTAACACAAAGGAAATCTCAGAGGCATCATTTAAGTTGGAAGATGCGCCAACTGATGAAATTAAAACATTGGTCTCTCTGACAGGGCTGTCTGATCAAGCCATAAAAAAACATTTTTGGTCTAAAAATCTACCTCATGAATTTTCTGCTGCAAACCTTAAACATCATGTTTTTATAACGTTTCTTCAAAGACTGATAACGCTCAAAGAAGTTATTGGTGATTTCAGCATTGAGTTGCATACATCGTTGTTTGGGGAGCAACAACCAGTTCAACGAATAACCGCAAATGACTTGCCGAAAAAACTGCCTGTACCTGACATGCCCATTGTTTGTAGTCATGGCAATGATGGAGTAAATGAAGAGCTTAAACTCTCTATCAGCACATATGAATTTTTAGAAGGCGAATTTGCCGGATTTGAACACGATGTTGCGCTTTGTGCTAATTCATCAATTGTAAAATCGTTGACCAAAACATTCTTAAAAGTCCCCAAAGATCGAAAGAGTTCAATTAACGGGAAGTTTTATTTAGTTTTAATTGAGAGTGATTATCTGGAACAGAATGTAAATGTTAGACGAGATAATTTTGATATCCCAACTTCTTGCAGTGGTAATGTAGAACTAATGTCATACGGCCCATCAATGCAAGATATTATCGAATCTATAGAAGATTATGTATTAGAGCTATTAGCTCCTACTGATTTTGACAGAGATGCTTTGATCAAGGAAACAGGAACTAAATTTGGTATATCTGCGAAGATGCTCACCGATACTAGGGTAAAAGTTAAATACGGTGACTCTGCCGATGACATTGCTAAACGAGTATTAAAAAAATACCAAGAAGAAATTGTTGACGATACTTCAGCGCTTTTTGACCTAAAACAGGGATTACTAAAGCTAGACCCTCGAAAAGATGACTTTAGAGATAAAGTTAACGAAATGTCTTGGAAGTACACTTCTACCATTCAAAAAATGGACATGGCAAACCTATCGCAACTTGTCGTTAGACGTTCATCGATGATTGAAATTCTAAATTGTGCGGTTAAAAAGTTACTGAGTGTTCAATCTGGTGAAGGCAGAAAAGAAAACGAAAAAATAATTCACAGTATCTTTTTCCCAACAGGTAAAGACAGTAACGACAAGATTGATCACGATATTTGGATACTCAACGAAGAGTATCACTACTTTGAACATATAGCTTCTGATAAGCCTCTTTCGTCAATTCCTTGGAACGACAACGAAAGCTTATTTGAACCTGATATTGATGCTGCACTTGCTGAGGTATTTCAAAAAAACGAAAGTGAAAACCAGCTAAAAAGACCAGATATTGCGATTTTTAATCAAGAAGGAGCTGCGATTATCATTGAGTTTAAAGCGCCCGGTGTATCGATGGATAACTACATGGGTGATCTTATGGAATATGCTCACCTGTTGGCAGCGAAATCAAAAGGTAGGATTAAAAAGTTTTACGGTTACCTTATTGGCGATACCGTAAAACCATTGCGTCTTAAAGGATACAAAAAATTCCCAAGCGATAAAGGTTGGTTTAGCACAGATTCGCTGGAAGACCCTGAAACTGGTAAGGCATATGGGGAGCTATATTCTGAAATTTTGTATTATCAAGATTTTGTAGATAGGGCAGAACAGCGACTTAAGATTTACAAAGAAAAGCTAGGCATTGAATAAGGATTTTTCATGAAGTTTACAGAAGCTCAGCTATAGAGTGTTTAAAAAGTTCTTGGCTTAAGTTTAAATAAGATAAGCCACAAAAATAGTAAGTAACTTATAATGTTATAAAAATGAAATAAAAAATAAGAAAATATATGGATATCAAATATTGGGAAGGTGGCCTAGAGCGCCACGAAATAGATGCTATAAAAAAAATTCAAAATGTGCTGAGCAATTCAAATGCACAAAGACAAAAAGGTGCAAATAAAGGACAAGGATTTGAAACACTGCAAGCGTTAAAAAAACCTTTTAATGAAGGTTGGAAAGGATACGCAGGTTTTCGGTTTATTAATAAAAACAAGCAAGGCGAAATAGATTTATTAATAGTTACTCACTGCAACATACTTATTGTTGAGCTTAAGCATTGGAATGGTAAACCCGTTACGTCAAGCAATGGTAAATGGTATTGGGGAGATGAAGACCGAGGTAAATCTCCTGTAGAAATCACTCGTAATAAAGAGTTTTTGTTGAAGAATTTACTCAAGCCATTTGCGGGTAAATTTAAAAACGAAGGCCGTATTCCTCATATTCATTTTGTAGTTGTGATGAGTGGTAACAGCGACTTTTCTAAGTTGCCCAAAAAAGATTTAGCTAATACTTTGTCGCTTGATGATTTTTGTAAACTGTGCTCAAACGAAGGGCAATTCAATAAACGTTTTACACCACATCCAGATGCTAAAGTCCTGCTTTATGACATTCCTCTCTTAGAAAGAGGTTTACTGCTAAATGATACGAAAGTCGAGGCTATGCCGCTATCTGTTGAGGGTTGGTTAGGCCAAGAGCAAATTTTTGAGCATCCGAATAATGTGTATAAAGAGTTCTTGGCACAGAGTGAAGCTGACAAAAACGATCATGCCATTATACGAAGCTGGGATTTTGATAACCTTTTAAATCACGATGCCAAAACACCTGACGGTCGAAAAAAGATAGTTTCTCGTGAACGTGAAGTATTAACGAAGATAAAACGAGAAAATAGAGAACTTTATGAGCATTGTGTTTCTTCGTTAACCATACCAAGCGAGGAAAAAATAACCTCTCAATATAATGAGGTTGTTGAGCTTCCTTATGGCCATGAGCGCCTTAATGACTTTATTGTCACTTATGGTGAAAATTTATCTCTTGATGATAGAGTCAACTTAGTTCGAGTATTAATAGCTCGTTTTGCGGATTTGCATCAATTGCAACTCGCTCACCGAGATATTGGTAATCACAGTATTTGGCTTAGCACAGGGCAACGTGTTGCTCTTTCAAATTTTATTTCTGCATTTGCACGTAAAAAAGAAACCGTTGGTGATATTAGAGATGAGTTGTCGGTCTACAACCAAGATTCAACTTATGCATCACCATATCATTATGATGTTGTTCGTTTAGCAATTATCGCATGGGCTATTTTGGGAGCTGTACGCTTAACTCCAAACCTTGAGGAAACAATTTCTGAAAAATTAGCACAATGTGATGAATGGTATGGAGAAACACTGTTAAAGGCGTATGAAGGTAAAACATTTGCTAATGCAGGTGAATTGCTTGATGCATTAGTTGAGCATGCGCCCAGCAAAGAAGCAGAATTTAGCTTTTCTAGTAAAGAGTTAGAGCGCTTTGTTAAAGCAACTAAAATTTCTAGGCTGTACCCAGAAGTTGAATTCATATCTGAATCAGATGTAAAAGAGGTTTATAAGTCTGACGCCGGCATAGTAAAAGTATGGAACAGTATCAATCCTACCGATATTAACGCTGGTCTTGGTTTACGTACACTATCGTTTTTAGAACGAGTAGAAAAACTTCAGAGCCTAAGTTTCAGCTTTTTACCCACAATTGTTGATTATGGAATTACCGCACGGGATAGCTCTCTTTATTTGGTTTCTGAATGGATTGAAGGCGAAGTCTTAGATCCTTACAGGATGCGCAATAGAAGAAACGGTATTGTAAATAGTCTAATTGCTCATGTTGAACATATGCATTCGTTAGGCTTTGCACATGGTGATTTAAAACCAGAAAACGTCATCGTTGATAAACAAGGTAATGTTTACATTATTGATGCCATAGACTTTCACCACGACTCGAAAGAGTTACTAAATACAGAATATAGTCCTATAGATGCTGATAATAGGTCTGCGTTTGAACGAGATAACTATGCGGTAATGAAGATCATTGCGGAGTTATTAGAAATTGAATGGGGCACCCAAAGCGATAATTTTGAAGCTATAAGCCTAGCTATAATCCATGAGCTTGAAGATGTTGATTTTGGTTTTAAAGAATTAACTCGCTTTAAAGATGCTGTGTTAAACCCTGATAAATCAACTACGCCAACTGTTGAAATAATCGATATTGAAATTGGAAGTAATAGAGAAAATTTTGAGTCGGTTACTATATATCCTGATAACGGTAAGCTGTATGTTTCAATTGAAGAAAATCGTACCAAAGGTTATGGTTTAGTTGTTGTTTTTTCAGGGTTAGGGGGCGTTCAAAAGCTTTTCTTCGATGATACCCGCTTTGAATTCGAACATGGTTTACGCCCTATCAAAAGTGATAAAAGTGAGGTTTCTCGTAGAGACATAGAAAATGCGGTTCTTGAGCTACCATTTGGCATTTGCATCAATCAAGGTAGAGCGAGCAACCTAGACAACATTAACAGGCGTATTCGTCAGTTTTATAGTTTCGAAAATGCTGTTAAACAGTTCCAGTTAAAACAACATAAAGTTAAAACAATAGTATCCGAGCCTCAAGAGCCGGCAGTTGAAACTGAAACAAGTGTTAAACCAATATCTACCAGTGAGCTGTGGCAAGCAATTCTTAAAACAGAGACTGAATCGCATCCTTATGTTGAACTTACAGGTGAACCACGAACACACAAAGATAATAAAGATACGCTTATATTACTCTATGAAGCAGACAGAGACCCGCTTGATGGATTCACAGCTAAAGATCAGGTTGAAGCGATTATTGTTGATGGTGAAGAAGACTACTTTATAGGGGAAGTTAATTTATCTGCGTCTGGTTTAAATAGGGTGCAATTATCACGATTCGCCAGCAGAGCTTTTCGTTTGCAAGAGAGTGATATTATTTTCTTCCGCAGTAAAGCAGATAAGGCATCTTTTAATAAGCGTAAGAACGCTTTAACACGCATTCTGGAACAAGATTCTGTTGTTGAAAACCTGTCTGACTATTTTGAACCTAACTGTAATTTAGCACCAACTGATTACAGCTTAACCGTAACTGATAGTGACTTTGCTTGTTATGACATAAAAGATAGCAAAGGTAAGGTTGTAAAATCGCTAAATGAAAAACAACGAATTGCTTTTCAAAAGCTTTTAAGGTTTGGTCCTCTTTCAATGCTTCAAGGCCCACCCGGTACAGGTAAGACTGAATTTATTGCGGCGTTTGTTCATTACTTGATTGAAAAACAAGGTGCAGAACGAATCCTACTTGTAAGCCAGTCTCATGAAGCTGTGAATACCGCTGCAGAACGTATTAGAAAGCATTGTAGTCGTTTAAATACAAGCCTTGATGTTGTTCGCTTTAGTCGTAGTGAATCTACAATTTCTAACTCGTTACATGACGTATACTCAGACAATATTGTAAGTCAGAAAGTAGAGCAATTTGAAACTCAATTAAAATATAGGGTACTGAGCCTTGCTAAGTCATTAAAAGCGCCAAATGAATATTTGGAAGCATTTCTAGCGTTAGATAAACAACTTCTTTCTTTAATAGCAGAACAAGAAAATGCCTTGAAAGAACTTGATGATGAAAGCCTTGAAGCTAAACAGAAAAAAGCGATAAAGAAGCAACTTGGTGAACGAAAATCGCTTATCAATAGCAGACTTCCTCAAAGTATCCTAATCAACAAAGATTGGCACGATAACTTAAATGAAATAAAAGATTGTTTAATTAAAAATTTAAACCACGAATTTGCTATTGAGACGAATATTTCTAATTCAGTTCAACGATTAGTCAAGTTGTCTAAAGACATGATAAGGGTTATGCAATCTGGCAATGCCAATATGGATGAGTTTTTTGCGCGTTCAAAGCAATTGGTTGCTGGTACTTGTGTTGGTATAGGTAATTGGAATATTGATCTCGCAAGCAATCAGTATGATTGGGTGATAATTGATGAAGCCGCTCGTTCTATTGCCAGTGAACTTGCTATTGCAATGCAAGTAGGTAAACGTATTCTTTTAGTCGGTGATCATAAACAATTACCACCTCTTTATACTGATCCTCACAAAAAAGCATTGGCGAGACATTTGGGTATTCCATCTTCAAATGAAATTGATGGGTTAATTGCAAGTGATTTTGCTCGGGCATTTGAAAGTGATTATGGTAAGCAAGTGGGAGCCAAACTTCTTGTGCAATATCGAATGGCACCGGCTATTGGTTCTCTCGTATCAAAATGTTTTTACGATGGTGAACTTGAAAATGGAGATCGAAAAATACCCAATATTTATGATGACATACCAGATGAGATGACAGCATTTACAACGTGGATTGATACCTCACATTTAGGTAAACAAGCTAAACACCAAGAAAAAGGCTCAAGGTATAACATTTACAATGAAAAAGAGGCTGAAGCCATTATTGATGTTCTCAAACAAGTGGATGAAAACAAGAGCTTTTTAAACTCATTGTTCGAGCAAGTAAAAGAAAGTGAGGCTGCTATTGGTATCATATGTATGTATGCAGAGCAGAAAAGATATTTAAGAAGAAGAGTAAAACAGTCTGGCTTTTCTGATGAACTCATTAAGCTGCTTAATATTGACACTGTAGATAGTTATCAGGGTAAAGAGAATAGAATTATTATTCTGTCTGTTACTCGATCAGACCAACAGCAATCATCAGGTTTTATGTACTTGCCTAACAGAATAAATGTTGCTCTTTCTAGAGCAATGGACAGGTTAGTGATTGTGGGTGATAAGAGAATGTGGCAAGGGAAAAATAGTCAGCTTCCATTTGGAAAAGTGATTAACTATATGGAAGAAAATGCCAATGAAAGCTTATACCGCTTTGTTGATGCAAAAACCGAGAAGTTTAAGAAGGCGGTATAAGGGATATGGAAAAAACAATGATTGAATTTAATGAAGTAGACTACATTGTACCTACAGAGACATTTAAAATTGACTTCTCATATTTAAGCAAACAGGGATTTCCATTCGTTAAAGAGTTTTTACTTAAAACGCTTTATATTTCGCCATTTTCAAAGTTTGAATTGTCTTCATTTTTTGGTTTTAACCAACGAGAACTGGCGGCTGCAATTGAAGAGCCAATTAGTAAAGGTGAGATAGCATATTCTGATGATGGAAAGTTGTTCTTAACACCTCTAGCAAAAAGTTATTTTTCATCGCTAGATGATAAACCTATGGTTGAAAAACCACAGACTAAAACTGATTTTGTCTCTTTTGAGCTAGCGGGTTTCAATAAAGTTAAAAACCAACATGACAATTGGCATACAGCCATTCGCTTAAAAGTAAATCACGAAATACAGAGCCTAAGTGAGCAACATGCAAGAGCTATGTTCACTAAACACTTTCAGCAACTTGTTCAAAATAATGAATTAGCAGGATTCAAGATTCATGACAATACGTTGCCGAGTCTTTACTCTGTTGATAAGGTTTCTAGAAAAAAAACTATCGCCCACAGAATTAAACGTAAATTTGAGATAGATTTAGACAACCACCTTAAACCGTTAGATCTTCGCCAGCAATACATTAATGACGAAGCTTTGAGCCAAGAAATTTCAAATGAAACAGATAACTTTCGGTTGTGTAACAACCTTGATAGTATTAAGTCGGCATGGGATGCTTTAGCTGATATGTCGGTATCACGTTTTGTTACTGATACTAGTATAGATTTTCGAAGCATGCTCTCTGAAATGGCGGCAGGCTCGTATGGTAAACCATATCAGCTTTTATTAGGGCCTCTTTACAGTAAACAACCCTTGAATGTGATTGAGAACTACTTAAAGCAACTCAAGTCTCTTAAAAAAAACCAAAAAGCGAAAGAGTTAACTTGGTATGGTGCAAACACACGATACTGGGGCATGAGTGAAGGGTTTAATAGCGCTAAGGTAGCTTTTGTTAACTATAGTAACAAAAGCAAAAGTAAAATTTATGATTTGAAGCTTTACTTACCTTGTGACGAACATCCTAATATCGAAAGTCATGCTGGTAAAATATGGAGGCACAAGTTAGGTAATTTGGAATTTTGTGAGGGCATCAGAAACGGTTTATTCGATGGTAACGTTGAAGTCCTAGTTTTAGAAGGCGAATTTGCAGCAGTGAGTTACCACCTAGCTTTACCAAATATTAGTCCTGTCCATATACCTTTAGGATTCTTCACTACCGATAAAAAGCTAATTGCTAAGGTTTCTAGCGTAGCTAAGGAATTTATGTCGGACTCGGTATCATATGACAAGCCAAATTTAATTGGTAAATTTCGAGCGTAATAATTAGCAGGGAGTAATATGAAATTTACAGAAGCACAATTAGAAGCTGCAATTATTGAACTGCTTGGAGAGCAAGGTTTTCCTTATGTTCCCGGTTATGAACTTACCCGAAGTAGTACTGAAGTCTTAATTAAAGATGATCTACGAGATTTTTTAGCTGAAAAATACAAAGCAGACAATATTACTGCTGGTGAGATTGATTCAATAATTAAACAGATCGAGTCATTACCAGCTAGTGATCTGTACGACAGTAATAAAACCTTCTGTAAATGGTTAAGTGATGGCTTTTTGTTAAAACGAGAGCCTTCAGCGAATGGAGAGCATCATTCGCAAAAAGATCTCTATATCCAATTAGTCGATTACTCCAACGTTGTTCAAAAGCTTTTACCTGACTTAGTAAAGGAATTAGCACCAGAACTACCCAAAGTTGCAGAGCCTTCAGCGGAATATGAAAATCAACCAACTAGCTTTAATGACGCGAATATATACAAAATAGTTAACCAGTTGGAGATAGAAGGCGCTGATGGCGAAAAACGCATCCCTGATGGCATTTTGTATATCAATGGTTTGCCATTAGTGGTTTTCGAGTTTAAGAGTGCCATTCGTGAAGAAGAAGCTTCAATTCATGATGCTTATGTTCAGTTAAATACTCGCTATCGCAGGGATATTCCTGCCTTATTCGTTTACAACGCCTTTTGTGTCATCAGTGATGGCGTAAACAATAAAATGGGTGGCCTTTATGCACCTTATGAGTTTTTTTATGCATGGCGCAAGGTAACGGGCAATGAATCGATAGAAAAAGATGGAATCAATTCGCTGCACACTATGTTGCAGGGGTTATTTAATAAAGCTCGCCTGCGGGATGTAATTCGCAACTTTATATATTTCCCTGACTCATCAAAAGCTGAAGTCAAAATCGTCTGCCGCTACCCGCAGTATTATGCGGCTAGAAAGCTTCACCACAATATTAAGCTTGCCAGAAAGCCTGAAGGTGATGGGAAAGGTGGTACATACTTTGGCGCAACTGGTTGTGGTAAGAGTTTTACCATGCAGTTTTTATCACGACTGTTGATGAAAAGCGTTGAGTTTGAGAGCCCAACTATTGTGTTAATTACCGACCGTACTGACCTGGATGATCAGCTATCACAACAATTCTCTAATGCAAAATCATATATTGGTGATCAAACGGTCGTAGCCGTTGAAAGCAGAGATCACTTACGCGAACTGCTTCAAGGCCGCAATAGTGGTGGTGTGTTCTTAACGACTATTCATAAATTCACAGAAGATACCAAATTGCTAACCGATAGAAGCAATGTTATTTGTATCTCTGATGAAGCGCACCGTAGTCAAACTAACCTAGATCAGAAAGTGAGAGTGACGGAAAAGGGTGTTAAGAAAACTTACGGGTTCGCCAAATACCTCCATGACTCATTACCTAATGCGACATTTGTAGGTTTCACTGGAACACCTGTTGATGCCACGCTTGATGTGTTTGGTCAAGTTGTTGATGCCTACACCATGACTGAATCAGTGAAAGATGAGATCACTGTTAGAATCGTTTATGAGGGTAGAGCGGCTAAAGTCATTTTAGATAACGCCAAATTAGAAGAAATAGAAGCTTATTATCAGCAGTGTGCTGATGAAGGCAGTAATGAGCATCAGATTGAAGAAAGTAAAAAAGCTTCAGCTAATATGACTGCTATTTTGGGCGATCCAGATCGTATTAGCACGTTAGCCAAAGACTTTGTTGCTCACTATGAATCTCGCATTGAGGAAGGCTCTACCATAAAAGGTAAAGCAATGTTTGTAAGCTCTGCACGAGAGGTTGCTTATTCATTTTATCAAGAATTAAAAGGTCTCCGCCCAGATTGGTTTGAAATACTTGAATGCGAAGCTGGCGTAGAGCTAACAGAGCAAGAGCGCAAAAAAATTAAACCAATGGAACGAGTCAAAATGGTGATGACTCGTGGCAAGGATGACCCTAAAGAATTGTGGGATTTGCTAGGTACTAAAGAGTATCGTAAAGAGTTAGATCGCCAATTCAAAAATGAAAAGTCGAACTTCAAAATCGCCATTGTTGTCGATATGTGGCTAACAGGCTTTGATGTGCCATTCCTCGATACTATTTATATCGACAAACCAATCCAACGTCACAACTTAATTCAAACTATATCGCGTGTTAATCGTAAGTTTGAAGGGAAAGACAAAGGTCTGGTTGTTGACTATATCGGCATAAAAACGCAGATGAATAAAGCGTTAGCAATGTATTCAAAAATGGATGAAACGAATTTTGAGGACATTGCTCAATCAATTATTGTTGTTAAAGACCATTTAGATTTATTGGGCAAACTCATGCATCACTTCGATGAGTCGCCATACTTCACCGGGCAGCCTGTTGCTCAACTTAATTGCCTCAATAATGCCGCTGAGTTTGTGTTACAAACGCAAAAACTTGAACACCGTTTTATGGCATTAGTAAAGCGATTGAAAACCGCTTATGACGTGTGCTGTGGTAGTGAAAAACTATCGCAGAAAGAGCGTGACACCATTCACTTTTACTTAGCTGTTCGTTCTATTGTTTACAAGCTCACAAAAGGTAATGCGCCTGATACTGCACAAATGAATGCCAAGGTACGAGAAATGATTTCTGACGCACTCAAAAGTGACGGAGTAGAAGAGATCTTCAAGCTAGGGCAAGGCGAAGATGGCGTTGATATCTTCGATGATGATTATTTGGCAAAAATTGAAAAAATTAAGCTTCCCAATACCAAAATAAAGCTACTTCAGCAGATGTTGGCAAAGGCAATTGGCGAGTTTAAACAAGTAAACAAGCTCAAAGCTGTCGATTTTTCTGCTCGCTTTAAATCACTAGTTGATAGATATAACGAACGCAAAGAAGAGGATGTATTAGTCAGTGAAGTGCTTGAAGACTTTTCTGATGAGATTATCAATATGTATCAAGATCTCAAGTCTGAAATGGGGTCGTTCACCGATATGGGTATAAACCTAGAAGAAAAAGCTTTTTACGATATTTTAATGGCATTGGCGATTAAATATGATTTCCAATACCCAGAAGACAAACTTCTAGACTTAGCTAAAGCAGTTAAAGATGTTGTTGATGACAAAGCAAAGTACACTGACTGGAGCCAACGTGACGATATAAAAGCTGAACTAAAAGTAGACCTGATCATGTTGTTAGCTAAATTTGGCTACCCACCCGTTGATCGTGATGAAGTTTATAAAGAGATATTCGAACAAGCTGAGAATTTTAAGAAGAATAGAGCGGCTTAGAGCTAAGTTGAAGGTAAAAAGTGGATCATTTTTCTTTAAAAATAAAACAGGAAGTTTTAGCGCTCCATTCAAAAGGTAAAGCAATCAATGAAGCCTTTCAGTGTTTTGCTAAGAGCAAAATTAAGCTAAGTAAAGCTGAAAAGAAAGCATTTCGTATAGCTTATGAAAATACATATGCCATTGACTCTATGACTGAATTTTTAAGTTCATTAGACTTTGAACGCGCTAAAAATAACTATGAAATAAGTAAGAAAAAAAGTAATAGAAAGTTAGCTAGCAAAAAGCTTGAAACGAAAAGTTATGGTCCTAAGTTTAATGTAGAGCGGTATCTTCTAGCTAAGGATAGCTTTGATTCATATCTGAGTGGTTCATTCGAAATAGACAGTGATGCTTCGCTTATAACATCGCATACATACACTTACGAGGTAGATAAGCTTCAGAAAAAAGATCCCGACTCAATTAGTCAAAGAGATGAGTTACCACTTCATCTGTTTGTTTTTGACCCAGAGGATGTAAGTGAACTTAGTCTCGATGAAATTTCACAAGTTTGGCTACACAGGCATCAATTATGTGGCACAAAAGAAGCCGCAGCAGAAGTACTTGCTCTGATGGATGTTAATGATGGTAATGTTGATAGTTATAAAGGGTGGAAAAGTTACTTAAATCATGAATCTATTGTTGATTTAGAAAGTAAGTTGAAAGGTAATAACTTTGTTCATGAAGATAACAAAGAAAGCTTAAAATCGATTAAAACTATTAATCCATTTGATAGAAAAAAATATAGTCGCTCGCAACTAGTTCAGTTACCTCTTAGGCGAATTATAAGTTTATGGGAAGACAGGGATTACTCCTTTAATTCAGTTTCGGCAGCGTGTGAAGCTTTAGCAATTATTCGTTATGCCAATAAAATTGATAACCAAAAGAAGCACTGGAAAGCTTTTCTAGAACACCCTCAAATTCTTGACTTGGATTTCGATTTTGACGAGATAGATGATGAGCTTTATGAACATGAAAGTTTAAACAAATCCGCTCAAAAAGAGCTGTTGGATTTAGATGCGTTATCTGAAGATAACAGAAGTAGAGTTACCAAAAGTCAAGTAACTAGGGTTGGTCAACAAGGATTTAGGGCACTTATTCTGGATAATTTCTATTTGAAATGTGCGATTTCTGGCAGTGAAGAACAGGCTCTACTGGAAGCTGCGCATATCATTCCTTATAAAGGTCAGCAGTCTAATGTGTTGCAAAATGGTTTATGCCTACGAGTTGATATTCATAGATTATTTGACAGATTTTTAATATCAATTGAACCGCAGACCCTAGAGATTGTTGTTTCTGATAAAGTCCGAGATGCCTACTACAAAAGTTTTGCAGGAATAAAACTGGGGTGTAGTAAAGTCTGTGTTTCTAAATCATTATTAAAAAAGCATTTTTACCAATTTTGAGAAATAACTAATAAACTAGCCGAATCCCTTTTCAGCTATAGTTGTTTAATCATTGATATTGTCAGGCCTATCGTGATTTGGGCTGTTGCGTGCATACTCGACACCATCACGTTTATAAACGTGTGTATCAGGATGTAGGCCTTGCTTTACTTCTTTTACGAGCTTGGCTCGTGAAACATCACCACGGCCAGTTACAACCATTGGGGTCAGTTACAACCATTGGGGTCAGTACAACCATTGGGGTCAAATCTTG